>CADAGW010000214.1 GCA_902787475.1 uncultured Eubacteriales bacterium | reverse complement strand
GAAGAAAAACGGAAAGCCGCCAAGTGACGGGACCGCAAAACTGCCCGCTGGAAGTCCGGCGGGCGGTTTTTTGCGCGCGGGGCCAAAAAACGGTTGTCAAATATGCCAGTTTATGGTAGAGTATATATTGGGTTTGGATGGACGCTGAATGAACGGGAGATCGGGGGCGACGCCTTTGAGATGCCCACACTGCGGGGCGCATTTGCCGGACGAAAAGAGAATATGCCCCCGGTGCGGGAAGAGCCCGGATTCGGCCCCCTCTGCCCGCAGGGCGAAAAAGGGCGAAGAAGTCCGTCCTGCGCAGGCTTCGCCTCTCAATAAGATCTGCTCGTGGGTGCTCTCACCCCGGTATACCCCCTCCCGGCGGGCGTACCGGGACCGGAGGAGAAGGTTCCGTCTCTGCCGGCTGGCGAGGACGGCTTCGATCCTGCTGGCGGCAGTGCTCATAGCGGTGCTGGCGATCGTGTCCATAGGCCGCCTGTTCCGCTCCCCCGCCGCGCCGGATCAAGGGGCGTCTCTGCCCACGGTCCAGCCTACCCAAGCGCCAGACCCGGCGCCTACGCCCGCGCCCACCGCCGTGCCGGCCCAGCCGGTGTGGCAGTCGGTGGACACGCTGCCCATGCCGGACTACATCGTAAAGGCCACGCCCGCCCCGGCTCCAGCGCCACAGGCCACCACCGATCTGGACGCGGCCACCCTGCCGCCCGCCGCAGAGCCCTCCCCCGCGCCCACGCCTGTCGCCACGGAGCGGGCCTATCTGGACGTGAGCGCCCTGCCCACCCCCTCCGGGGATGCAGACGAGGCTCAGCCCCGATCCGTCACGGACCGGGAGAGCCTGATAGATCTCTATTGGTACATGATCCGCACCGGAACCCAGGTGGTGGATCTGGACAGACTCACGGTGTCCCACTCCGTGATGGCGGAGACGGCGGACAAGTTCAGCAACTACTTTACCGCCTTTGGATACAGCGCCTCCCCCGCCCGGGTGGCGGTATCCTTCAAGGCCGGGCTCATCGCCCTGCACGCCATACGGGAGTACACCTTCTACGAGCTGGAGGAGGAATACCGCCGGGTGGCCCTGGGGGCCATGGCGGCGCTGGCCAAGATGCTCCAGCCGGACATGACCGAGCTGGACAAGGAGATCGCCATACACGACTACATCGCGGAGAACTGCCGGTATGAGGACAACGAGGCCCTGTATACCGGGGACGCCAGGGGCTTTTTCCTGAACGGGGCCTGCCAGTGCTCCGGCTACGCGGACACCTTCCGGCTGATGGCCACCCTGGCGGGCATCGAGACCGAGATGATCGGCGGGCCCACCACCCGGGACGAGCCGGGCACAAAGGGCCACGCCTGGAACCTGGTGCGGCTGGACGGGCTGTGGTACGTGGTGGACGTGACCTGGGACGACATGATCGCGCACACCGGCGAGGTGGAGCACACGTTTGTAAACCTCCCCCAGACCGCATTCGGCAGCACCCGAAGCTGGGACAGCGGATGCCTGCCGCAGGGCCAGTACGCCCAGGCGGTGGACGACAAGTACTATTACCACCGCCAGCAGTACATGGCGGAGAGCGAGGAAAAGGCGGTGGAGCTGGCCACGGCGCAGACCGCCCTGAAAAAGAAGGCCTACATCTACTCCGAGACCGGGGATTATTCCCGCGCGGTGGTCAGCGCCCTCAAAGAGATCCACGGGGGATGCGGACACCAGGAGCTTTCGGAGGATCTGACGTTTGATTTGTATGCCTTCATGGTGAAATGAACCGTCCGCGGCGAACGGGCCGCGATGAATCTATCTATGGAAAGGATGATACCCATGAATGTTTTGGAGCAGCTTTCTTTGATCGGACTGGTGCCTGTGATCAAGGTGGAGGACGCCAATGACGCGGTGCCCCTGTGCGGGGCGCTGGCCCGGGGCGGCCTGCCGGTGGCGGAGATCACCTTCCGCTCCGACGCGGCGGAAGAGGCCATAAAGCGGGTACACGCGGAGCTGCCCGAGGTGATCCTTGGCGCGGGCACGGTATTGACCTGCGAGCAGGTGGACCGGGCCGTGGCGGCGGGAGCCTCCTATATCGTCAGCCCCGGCATCAACCCCGTGGTGGTCAAACACTGCCAGGAGGTGGGCGTGCCCATCGTGCCCGGCACCGCCAACCCCTCCAACGTGGAAACGGCCCTGGAGCTGGGGCTGAAGACCGTGAAGTTCTTCCCCGCCGAGGCTCTGGGCGGACTCAAGGTGATCAAGGCCATGAGCGCCCCCTACAGCGGCGTGACCTTCCTGCCCACCGGCGGCATCAACGAGAAGAACGTGACGGACTATCTGACCTTCCCCAAGATCACCGCCGTGGGCGGCAGCTGGATGGCCCCCGAGGACGCCATCAAGGCCAAGGACTGGAGCCGCATCGAGGAGCTGGCCAGGAGCGCCGTGGATCTGGTGCTGGGGCTGGAGCTGAAGCACGTGGGCATCAATTCCGGGTCTCCCGAAAAGGCCATGGCGGACGCGGAGCTTCTGTGCAAGCTGTTGGGCTGGAAGATCAAGGACGGCAGCAAGTCCACCTTCGCCGGCACGGGCTTTGAGTTCATGAAGCTGCCCTTCCGGGGCACCCACGGCCACGTGGCCATCGCCACCAACGACGTAAAGCGGGCCGTGTGGCACCTGGAGAAGCGGGGCTTCGCCTTCGACATGGACTCCGCCGGCTACAAGAACGGACGCCTGAACGCCGTGTATCTCAGGGACGAGATCGCGGGCCTGGCGTTCCATCTGCTGCAGAAATAACATACACATCCGGCCCGTTCCGCCCGCGCGGGGCGGGCCAGTCTATATGGAGGGGAGTATATGATCGCCTCTGACATCCGCCTTACCGCCGCCACCGACCGGCTGGGCCGGAGCCTGCCCATGCAGCCCGACGTGCCCGCGCCCAGGAAGGACCGGTACGTGGGCATGTTCTACTTCGTGTGTCTGGATCAGAAGGGCACCGACGGGCCCTACGACGTGGAGAAGATATTGGCCCAGGATCCCACCGCCGCCACAGACGAGAACCATCCCCTGTGGGGGCCCATCGACGGGGCGGCCCACCACTGGGGCGAGCCCCTGTTCGGGTATTATTTCACCCGGGACGAGTGGGTCATCCGCAAGCACATCGAGATGCTGTCCTACGCGGACGTGGACTTTCTGGTGTTCGACACCACCAACCGGGTCATATACTACGACAGCGTGGTCAGGATCATGGGCATACTGTCCGAGTACATCCGGGAGGGATTTCAGGTGCCCCGGGTTGCGTTTATGACCAACACCAAATCCGGGGAGACGGTGGATGAGATCTACCGCAGGATCTACGGGGAAAACCTGTACCCGGAGACCTGGTTTTTGTGGGAGGGCAAGCCGCTGATCATCGGGCAGAAGCCGGAATGCTGCTCCGAGGCCCAGGCGTTTTTCACCTTCCGCCGCTCCCAGTGGCCCAACGAGGAGCAGAGAGAGGGCGGGTTCCCCTGGATGGAGTTCATACGCCCCCAGAGAGTGTTTCGGGACGCGGAGGGCGTGCCGGAGATCGTCAACGTGTCCCTGGCCCAGCATCCCAACTGCGCCCACAGCGACGGGGCCTTCTTCGGGGAGACGGACGCCTGGGGCCGGTCCTATCACGACGGGCACATGGACACCCGCTATCGGGCGGTGGACTGGGGCTTCAACGCCCAGGAGCAGTGGGACTACGCCATAAAGGTGGACCCAAAAATCATATTCGTCACCGGCTGGAACGAGTGGACGGCGGGCCGGTGGAGCTGGAACCGGTCCCGGGAGATGAGCTACGACGTGACCAACGACTTTGAGACCGTGCACTACGTCCGCTCCCCCAGGCCCCACATACGGCACACCTTCTGCGACTGCTGCAACGAGGAGTACAGCCGGGACATCGAGCCCATGAAGGGCGGATATTTCGACAACTACTATCTCCAGCTGATCGCCAACGTGCGCCGGTTCAAGGGGGTCTCCCCCGTGCCCGTGGACGGGGGCGAGGGCGTGAAGTATGTGGACTTCCCCTTTGGCAACGCCCACCGGCACTGCCGGGGCTTCGGCAAAAACGTGTACACCGACAAGACCGGCGTAAACGACATACGGGAGATGACCGTGAGGCGGGAAAAGGGCGAATTGGTGTTTACCGCCAAATGCGCGGGGGCCATCGTCAAAGAGGGAAACTGGATGAAGCTGCTGATCGGCATCGGTGAGAACGGACGGGAGGGCCTGTGCGGATTCACCTTCCTGGCCAATTTCGGGGAGCCGGAAAAAGACCGGGCCATGCTGGCCAAATGGGACGGCGGGGCGTTTCAGCCGGTATTGTCCATCGGCGCGT
>CADAGW010000213.1 GCA_902787475.1 uncultured Eubacteriales bacterium | reverse complement strand
GCCGGCCGCGGAATACCTTCAGAAAGAAAAAACCGTATCCCGGAAAGGATACGGTTTTTTCATTGTAAAAGATACGGATATTTTCAATGTGGGGATCCCGGGACCGGATCACTGGCCCTGGATCATGGACAGAGCGCCGTAGACCACGGAATCGTCGCCCAGCGCCGCCGCCTTGATCTCGACGGAATTGACCCCTGCCTCCAAACGCACCCGCTTTTTGAGGGGATGGGTCCATATGACGCCGAAGCTCTGGCCATTCACAAAAAGCTCCGCCGCGCAGGACAGGTTTTCAAGCTCGATCTCGGCAGCGCATGCGGCGTCGCTGGTGACGTGGGAGCGGTATATGCCCACGCCGGAATAGTTTTCAAGGCCCGGCAGCTTGTGCCAGGACAGGGGGGACGCCATGTCCATGGTGACGCCCTTCTCCGGGATCTCCAGCGTCCAGCCGGTGATTTTTTCCCGGCGGCCCGGGGCAGGCGCCTCTGTATTATCGTCCGCGGGAAGGTCGGGAGAGAATATGACGAATGCGGACTGATGGGCACAGAGCCGCATGCGAAGGGCGTTTACGCCCACCCGGCTAAAGGGAACCGGCTCGCCGGTGACGGGAGAGAGCGCCTGGGCGTATTCCCGGCGGCCTTCGAACCAGGCGTCGAACTCGCCGGGCTCGTCGTTCAGGTTCGTCATGAAATAGATGTGGGTATCGCCGTCCACACGGTGCGTCCAGCCGATATGCTCAGGATCGGTGACCGTCACGTCCGGCTCCAGGGCGGCCTTGAGCATGCCGATCAGGGCCTCCCGGCGGTTTTTGGCCACGGGGATGGGAGCGTCAAAGGCCTCCTTTACGGCGGCGGTCTCCTCGTCGTAGCCCATCAGCCCGCAGGCCATGGAGGGCTTCTGCTCGGCGCAGATGAGGATGCCGCCCAGGTCGTAGAACTCCCGGAGCTTCCGGGCGGTGGCGGCGGGCATGCGGGTGCAGCCCACCAGGAGGATGGCCTTGTACTTCTGGCCCGCGCCAAGCCGGGTCAGGGCCTCGTCGTTTATATAGTCGAACCAGTAGCCCGCCTTCTGTATGGCGTCCATGTCGCTTCGGCCCAGGTGCTCCTCCAGGCGCATGGCCAGGTGAAGCTCGCTCATCATGTTGTCGGCGTAGATGTCGCTCTGGGGAAGGTACACGGCGACCCTGGCGCAGGGCTCGCCCTGGCGGAGCATGGCGGAGACGGAGGTGATATAGGCGGCCAATTCTTTATAGTAGGGCCACCAGGGGGTGGTGTGGTTGATGTGGGTGGAGGCGTAGAAGGGCCAGCCCCGCTTGCCGGCGGCCAGAGGAGAATAGGCGTAGCCGTGGTTTACGATCATGTTGATGCCGTCGCAGAACACCGCGTCCACGGCGGCCTTCATCTCCTCCAGGGTCTCGGTGAACCGGGGCCGCTTGAGCCAGGTGAAGGTCTCGTTGGATATGATGTTTTTGCCGTATACGTGGCCTGCGGAGGCGGCCAGGCGGCGGTGGATGGTGTTGACCTCGAGAGTCCTGTGGTCGCCGAAGGTCTCGCCCTCGGGGATATCGGCGGAGGCGTAGACCCGGAGTATGTCGCCCCAGGTGCCGTGGGCCTGCACCCGGGAGAGGGCGTTGTGGGCGTGGGCGAATTCCGTGAGGGGATCAAAGAAATTCTCGATGGTCAGCTCGCCCATGGTCTTGAAGTAGTCATAGCGGACGCGGGGGGTGATCTCCCCCATGTCGCCCCACAGGGCGTATATGCAGGGGGTCAGGTCGTACCCCCGGCGCTTTTTGAACTCGGAGAGAAGTACGGAGGACCAGTTGTGCCCCTCCACCTCGATGGAGTCACAGAAATAGGCCCTTATTCCGGGCACCTTTTGGGCGATGGGCTCCACCATGTGGGTCAAAAATGTGTCCATGGCGTGGCGGCTGCAGTGGTCTATGACCCGACCCTCGGCGTTGCGGCCCGGCTTGCCCACGCGGTTTCTATGCATGGAGATGACGAAGAAGGTGAGCTTCCAGTCACCCTCGGGCACCTGAAGATCCACAAGCTCCGTGCCCCAGGGCCAGCCGAAGAGGTATTTGACCCTGAAGTTGGCCGTCACGTCCCGGACGGTGTCGGGCAGCATGACGCTGTGCTCCATCCTGCCCAGCGTGGCCGCCACCACGTCGCCCGCGAAGCGGGTGGTAAAGTCGGTGGAAAAGGTCTGAGGGCCGTGGAGGTCAAGCTGATAGGGTATGGCCTCCTGCTGGGCGTCGTCGTCGCCGATCATGGGGCCGCCGAAGGGCCAGGAGGAGCCGGGGGTGACGTCGAGGGTCATGCCCCGCGCCGCGCAGGCCCGCTGGGTGAAGGCCAATATCTCATAGAACCGGGGAGAGCCGAAGGGGATGTTGTATATGCCCTTTTCCGGGTCGTCGGCCTCCACGGCGTACAGGATCTGAAGCTCCACGCCGCCTATGCCCGCGTCCTTCATGCAGTCGAGCTCCCGCTCGATCTCCTCCTCGGTGACCGCGCAGCCGTACCACCACCAGCGGGTCATGCCCCTGTACTCCGCGCTGGGCTGCTTTATGATCTGAGCATAGGATTTCATGGAACCGTCCCTCCTCCTGATTATGGCTTTGGGGACCGTTTGGGCGCGGGAAGCTGAGCGAAGATCACCGCGCCGAACATGAGGACGCTGCCCGCCAGCTCCCTGGCGGTCATGCCCTGGCCCAGGATCAGCCACCCGCCCAGGGCGGCGAACACGCTTTCAAGGCTCATGAGCATGGAGGCCACGGCGGGCTGCACGTCCCGCTGGCCCACGATCTGCAGGGCGTAGGCCACGCCGCCGCTCATGACGCCGGCGTAGAATATGGGCAGGGCCGCCTTGGCCACGCTGGACCAGTCGGGGCCGTCAATGGCCAGCATGAAGGGCAGGGTCAAAAGACTGCTGGTAAACGACTGCACGCAGTTTAAGGCCGCCGGGTCGCATTGGGGGGCGAAGCGGTCAACGCAGAGTATCTGCGCGCCAAAGAGGAGGGCGCACAGGAGCACCAGGCTGTCCCCCCTTGACAAGCGGAGGGTCTCCCCGCTGCCGCTGAGCAAATACAGGCCCCCAATGGCCACCGCCACGCAGGGCCATATCTTCCATTCCGGCTTTTTGCCCAGGAACAGGCAGTATATGGGCACGGCCAGCATGTACATGGAGGTGATAAAGCCCGCCTTGCCCACGGTGGTGTAGGCGATGCCGTACTGCTGGGACAGGCTGGCGGCGCACAGGGCCGCCCCGCACACAACGCCGCCCTTGAAGGCCGGGCGAAGGGCATTTATGCCGCTCCGACCCCGGACAAGCAAAAGGCACAGCATGGCCACACCCGCCAGGAAAAACCGGACGCAGTGGAAGGTGAGGGCCGTGACCTGTTCCATGCCCACGCTCTGGGCCACGAAGGCGCACCCCCATATGAGGGAGGCGGTCAGAAGAAGCAGGGATCCTTTGATTTTCGCGTTCATGGCTCCCATTATATCAGCCCAACAGTTAAATTTCCACTGGTATTATCGTAACCCTTTGCACAATTTCGCAAGAATCGCGCAGGGCTATTGCCCTTTTTGACTTTATGCGGTATACTGTGTAAGGTGGTATGATTTGGTCTGTATTCCTTCACGCTTGGAGGGCGTTCCATGCTGATTCGCGGTATGATCTATCTGGGCAGCGCGCTGATGCTGTATAATATCGTGAGATACTACCGGTTTACCCGGCATATGACCTGGATGGCGTCCAGCCGGAAAAACGGTATGGTGCTGTATACTCCCCTGGCGCTTCAGATCCTGTTTTTCCTGGGGTATCTGTCTGTGGCCGCCTTCGGGGAGCCCAATCTGATTATATCCTCGATCCTTCTGGGCGGCAGTGTGTTTGTGTATATCATACTGTCTCTTTTGTATTACATCGTGGACAGGGTTCGGGAGAACGAGCGGCTCAAGACAGAGCTGGAGCAGGCCAATCTGGCCAACCAGGCCAAGACCGTGTTCTTTTCCAACATGGCCCACGACATCCGCACCCCCATGAACGCCATCATAGGCTATACGGCCCTGGCCCGGCGGGAGGGGGTAAGAGAGGCGGACATGCGGGAATACCTTGAAAAGATCGACGCCTCCAGCCAGCACCTGCTGTCGCTGATCAACGACGTGTTGGAGATGAGCCGCATCGAAAAGGGCAGGATGGAATTGGACATCAGGCCCATGAGCCTTACGGACGTGCTCCAGGACGTGCGGGATCTGTTCGCGCCCCAGATGAGCGGAAAGGACATCGCCTTTACGGTGGAGGAGCGAAACCTGACCCACAGCCGGGTGATGGGCGACAGGCGCAGACTGGACCGGGTGATGCTCAACCTCCTGAGCAACGCCCTCAAGTTTACGCCCCGGGGCGGCAGTGTGGACGTGACGCTGGAGGAGACGGGCCG
>CADAGW010000212.1 GCA_902787475.1 uncultured Eubacteriales bacterium | reverse complement strand
CGGTCTGCGGCCATGCCGCGGGCGCTTCCGGTCATTGGAGCTTTCCTTCGATTTCCGTCAAGCCCTCGTTGAGCTGTGTCCAATCCCTGAACGTGCGGAGGATCTCCAGCCTCAGCGCGCAGGGCCAGGCGGCCAGCCACTGGGTGGGGCAGAAGGCGGGGGTGGAGTTCCGCCGCCAGCGGGTGTGGGCGATGGCCTCGTCCTGGGAGCCCGCCGGGCGAAGGCGTCCGTTGACGACCAGCGTGCCGTCGGATACGCCCTGGGTGGCATTGCACCAGAAGGCCAGGGCCCTTTCCCGCCACTGGGCGGATCCGGTATACTCGCAGAGCTTTAAGAAGGAGGGGATGTCCCGAAGGGCCATCTGGTCCAGGGCGTGGTGGGGCGTGGACACGCTGGTGCCGCCGAAGGTGTCGTAGTGCAGCTGCCGGATGACGCAGTCCTCCGGGTAGGAGATGGTATAGTGCAGCGTCCAGGTGCACAGATACCAGGCGGTCTCCTCCGCCCGTTCAAGATACTTCTTTTCCCCGGTGATCTCATACAACGCGATGGCGGACTGGAGCAGTGGGGACGCGGATTCCTTGTCGATGCTGTATGTATCCAGGGCGCCCGCCGTGGTGAAGCCGTCCTTTTCCAGGCCCCGGCAGTACCAGTCGAAGGCCCGGACGGCGGAAGAAAGGTATTTCTCCTCCCCCGTGCGGCGGTAGGCGCAGAGTATGGGCATCACCAGGAAGCACCCCACGGTGCCGTCCTTGGCCAGCACGTTTCCCTCCGCGTCCCAGGACTTGGCGAAGGCCCCGTTCTCGTCCTGGCTCTGGAGGGCGAAATCGCAGGTGTCCATGGCGGCCTTGAGGTAGGCCGGCTTGTCTGTACCCCGCTCCCGGAGCATGTCGTAGGCGGCAAAATACACCTGGGCGGCGGTCCCCAGGTTGCAGGCGTCGTGGGCCGCCGGCGCGGCCTTGGCCCGTCTGGGCTTGCCCGCGCCCTCCAGTATGCCCTCCAGCTCCGCCTCGCCGTAGTCCCAGGGGTCGATGTCCTCTTTGGCCATCTGATCCAGCGGACGCTCAAAAACGGGCCGGGGATAGGGGTAATTGACCCGGGCGGATATGAATTTCTGGCCCGGGGCGGCGTGGCGAAGCCAGGCATCCAGCACCTCCATGCCGGTCTGTAGATTGTCCTTGTCGCCCCCGTGAAGGGCGTCATAGAGAAACGCCGCCGCCAGGGAGGCATTCTGCCCCACCCAGCCGATCTCGTAGCGATGGGTCAGCTTTTGATAGGAATGGAGGCTGGGCAGCCACTGGGCCCCGTTGGTAAAGCCCACGAAGCCGTCCTTCTCCCGCTGGAGGAGGTACCGGGCATAGGCCAGGGACAGGCGGTACAGCTGACCGGCGTCCCGCTGGGGCCGGACGGCGTGGCCGAAGTATCGCCAGGCGAAATCCAGAAGGCGCTTGTAGCGGTGGGCGGCGCCGTCGCCGGGATAGGCCATGACGATGGCCTCGAAATCCTGACGGGGTTCCATGACGCCCTCGTAGGGCTCTCCCCAGAAATGGCGGTGCAGGGACCTGGGCTTTTCCTCCTCCGGGAAGATCAGCGCGTGCCTCTCCCCCTCCTCCGTCCGGTACAGGGAGCAGGACGCCTCATCCTCCGGCCGGGCCATCAGCGCCAGGCTGACCCGTTCGTTTTCGCTGTAGGTGCAGCCCGGGATCGTGGCCCGGTGGGCGGAGATGGTCCAGGGGGTGCCGTCCTCCGCCCGGTCGCCTACATATTCCGGGGTACTGCCCCAGCCGTTTCCGTTGTAGCTGACCGCGGGGATCATGGTAAAGGACGGAACGCCGCAAAGGATCAGCTCCATCCGCATATGGTCCACAGGCGTTTCGGTGCGCCGATGCCACTTCCATACCCCCTCTTCGATGGGGGTAAAGGTATCCTGGGCGTTTTCAGGAGCCGGGATACGCGCCACCGCCACGCCGGACAACAGGATCTCATGCCCGCCAGGGGTCCTCACAAGCTCTGCCATAATGCTTCACCTCCGCAATGCCAAGTCAGGGATAATGCCCTTTCCAACATTTCAATAGAAATATAGCACCAAAATGCCAACATTTCAATAGAAATCAGGGGCCAAAAAGGCAACATTTCATATTCGGCTATGCTTGGGGCCAAAAACAGATCGGGAACGGAGGATGGCTCCGTTCCCGGTTTTGCGTGGATCATGTGTTCATCGTCTCGTCTGCGGCTCCGGCGTGGCGGGGGCGGGGACGGGAGTGGGGTTGACGATGACCTGGGTCTGGCGGAGGGAGGCGATCTTCCACACGCCGTTGACCCGCTTGAGGGTGACCCGGTAGCGGCCGCCCACCCAATCCGGCGGGGTGGCGGCTATGGTGCCGGCGGCGGCCATGGACCGGTAGTCGGAGGCCACGGTGCCCACGATGCGGGGGATCTTTTCCACGATCACGGCCTCGGCGGTGTCCTCCCACATCCACTCCATGGACAAATCGTAGTTGAAGGAGGTGACGTTGTAGTAGTAATAGGGAGAATTCTGGGACAGGCCGATGGAGAGGCCCTCGTCCTGAGAGAGGTACTCCCCCTCGAAAAAGCCGTTGAGCTCCGCGGCCCCCTGGCGGGTGAGGATGACGGAGGCCCGCTCCTTCATGCCGTCGGCCAGGAGAATGTATATATTGGAGGTGTTCATGGCCAGGTAAAAGGCCAGTATGAGCAGGGTGCTCACGATGGTGAATATCACCAGCTTGGAGGCAATGAAGCCCAGCAGTCTGCGAAGATATTTCAAATCGGTCCGTCTCCTTTGGGCCCAGGGGGCCTGGTCTATTGATCGGAGTCCGTGTCCATGCTCTCCAGCACGTCCAGCATGCTGTCCACCAGGTTTTCGTCGTTCAGCCGGAACTTGATGACCACCCGGCGGGAGGCGTCTTTGTCTATGAGGCCGTATTCGTTGTATACCGGCTCCACGGAGGAGCGGCCGTTGACGGTGACCATCTGGCGAAGCCACTCCTTTTCGGGGCGGCTGATGGCGGTAAATTCGTTGGAGAGAAGATACTCCACCACCGCGTAGGCCCGGGACTGGGACAGCTTCATGTTGTCCAGGTAGTTGCCGTCTATGTCGGCGTGGCCCTCCACGATGATCTGGCTGACGTAGGGGGCGTTTTCGCCCTTGCGGAGCACCCGGAGGTAGCTGGGGATGAAGCTGTTCAGAAACTGCTTGCCCTGAACCTGGAGGGTGGAGCGGTTCTTTTCAAACATCATGTCGCTTTGGAACACGATGGCGCCGGAGTCGTCCACCATGGCGCCGGTGATGTTGGCGCTGGACAGCTCGGCGATGAGCTGCTGTATGATCTGGGCGCGGACGCCCACCAGCCGGTCCAGCTGCACCTGCTGGGCGTCCAGGCGAGCCTGCTGGGAGGACACCAGGGCCTGCTGCTTTTTCAGCTCTGCCTGGGCGCTGGAGAGGGCCTGCTGGGCCTCGTCCACGGCGCTCTTCTGGGCGCTGAGCTCGGCCTGGTTGGATTCCAGCTGGGTCTGGGCCAGCTCCAGGGCAGCCTGCTTGATGAGAAGCTCCGCCTCCGCATCGGAAAGCTGGGTCTGGGCCAGGGTCAGATCTGCCTGGGCGCTGGCCAGATCCGTCTGGGCGGCGGTGAGCTCGGCCTGGGCCTGGGCCACCTCGCCCTGGGCGGTCTTAAGCTCCTGCTGGCTGGCGGTCAGCTCCTTTTCCCGCTGGGCCAGTATGAGCTGGGCGGCCTTCAGAGAGGCGTCCTTATCTTCCAGTTCGGCGCTCTTCACCGCCAGCTCCTGGGTCTGGGCCTCCAGCTCGGCGGTCTTGACCTCCAGCATGTCGAAGTAGCGGAACACCCAATAGAATACGATGAGCACGAACATCAGAAGAAGCGAACTCATCAGGTCGGAAAAGCTGATCCACAGGCTGCCGTTGTCGCCTCTGGCGGAGCGGCTGCCCCCTTTGCCGTTGCGCATGGTCCGCTCCTTTCTTTATGATCTGCCCCCGTGAAGGTCCTGTATATCCTCCCGCAGAAGGCGCATTTCGTCGAATACGGCGTCGGTGCTCTCCCGGAGCACCGCGGGCACGTCCCGCACGGCGTCGTCCATGGCCCCGATGGTCTCCCTGAAGCTCTTGGTGATGGCGTTCAGGTCCTTGGAGAAGATCTCGAAGGTGCGGTTCAGCTCCTGGTTCATGCCCTTTATGAAGGTGGCGTGGGCGTCGGAGAGCACCTTGCCGTTGACGGACAGCTCGTCCGCCGCCTTTCGCAGGGACTCCGCGCCGGCGGCCTGGGAGCGGGCCATCAGGGCGCTGCTCTCGGCCACCTGGGCCTTGTAGATCTCCACGGACTTGAGCATCTCCTGATGGAGGCGGGAGAGCTCCTCCACGCACTCCTTCTGCTGGGCCGCGGAGGCGTCCATGTCCTGGGCGGCCTGGCTGACTGAGGCGTAGCTTTCGCTGGCCTGGGCCTGGGCGGCGCTGATGCGGCCCACGTAGCTGTCGAATTTCACGATGAGGGACTGGGCCAGCTGCTGGACCTGCATGATGTCGGAGGACATGGAGCGCATGCCCTCTATGATCTCGCCCACGTAGCGGGCGGTATCCTCCTGCCACTGATTGGTCTGGGAGAGCACCTGCCTCAAGCGGGACAGCTCGCCCGAAAGGGCGGTGTCCATGCTGGTGACGAAGCGCTGGACCATGGCGTCCACCGCCCGGGTCTGCTCCTGGGTGGACACGGACACAAATTCGTCCAGACTGCTCTGAAGGGGCTGAAGGGCCATTTCCAGCACCGCGCCCAGCCTGTCGGTCATGGCGCCGGTCAGATCCTCCGCCATGGCCTGCACCAGGGCCGTCTGCTCCTGCTGGTAGATGGCGATCTGGGTCATGGGATCCACGGCCTGCACGCCGGACTGCTTGTGCATGACCTCGTAAAAGTGGGACAGGGTGCTGCGGGCGGAGCCCTGCACGGCCCGGGCCAGCAGGGAATAGCACACAGAGAAGATCACGCCCACGATGGAGGTAGTAAAGGCGTAGCGCATGCCGGAGATCACCTGGCGGATGGCCGACATGGTGGTCTCGGTGTTGGTCATGTCAAAGTCGGAAAGGCCCATCATAAGGCCCACCAGGGTGCCCAGGAAGCCCAGAGACACCATGAGGCCGGGCACGGCGTCGGAGAGGGCCTGGCGGCCCGGCTCGCTTATCACCGTGTCCTCGTTTATGTAGTCCTCCAGGGGGGAGGCGTTGTGGTAATTGCTGTCGGCGAAGTTGCGGCTGTTTAAGTATTCGCACCACACCGGGTAGAGCATGCCCTTGCCCAGGAAGTATTTATCCTGCCAGGGCTGTGCCCCGCCGGAGGATTTTTTGATGGCCCGGATGGCGTTTTTCAGCTTCGAGCGGCAGTAGCGCACCGGGCGGATGCAGCGCAGAAACGCCACCATGAACAGTCCCACGATGGCCGCGTAGACCAGGGCAGACGCCAGGGTGGCGAAATTCCAGCCCCGGATGTGTGTCCAGAGGGAAGACAAAAAATCAGAGAACAATGGCTGCGCCTCCTTTGCCGCGGAGATGGAAAGGGCAATATATACAGATACCATTCTTTGGGACGCATAAAAGGGGATTTATGTTCCGGTGCGCCCCGTCAGGGCTCGATGTCTATGGACATCATGTCGTAGAGGAGCCACTTGCCGCCGGACTTCTGATAGTAGAAGGTATAGGCCATGGGGTAGGATTTGTCCTGGTTGTTTTTGCGGGCCACGATGATGAAGGTCAGATTCACGTCGCAGGCCAGTATATCGCCGTCGGCGTAGTAGGCGGCGTTGGTGACGGACACGTTTTCAAAGCGGTAGCTGGTGTGCAGGGTGAACCAGCCGGTCTCCAGGGCCCGTATGGACTTGTAGGCGTCGGAATCCTTGAGCAGGTATTTGCTCATCTCCAGAAAGTCCTTGTCGTCGGAGGTATACAGGGCCAGGCACTTGGCGGTCTTGCCCACGTAGGAGCGGGTCTCGTCGTCGATCTCGTCGAAGTTCATGCCCGCCGTCCACACGCCGTTTTCGTCGGTGAGGGTCACAGGCCTGCCTTTGTGGTCTGTGCAGGTGAACACCGGCTCGCCGGAGAGGCGGCTGACCTCGTAGACGCACTCGGTGGGGGCGTGGACGGAGGAGGGCAGGTGGTCGGCGATAGGCAGCCGAAGGCCGGACTCCACCTTTTGATCGTCGGTCAGTGGCGCGCCGTCGCAGAACACGGTGTAGTCCTCCCGGGCCCTGACCCGGAAGGTGGACATGGGCAAAGAGAGGATGTGTACGCTTTCAAGGTCCCACAGGGAATAGCCCTTGGGGCTGGTCTGGCCGGGGATGACGGACAGGTTCAGCTCGGCGAACTTTTTGCCGTCCAGGGTCACGTAGTAGGCCCCGGTCTCCGCCCTGGCCACCAGCTCCATCTGGGCGCCCTGGGTCATTTCCCGGGCCAGGGCGGCGTACTGGGAGGCGTCCGCGTCCCGGTAGCCGGTCTCGTAATTGTATAAGGTCTCGTAGTCGCCGTTCTCAAACAGCTGAAAAAAGCGGTTGGCGGTGTGGATATTGCGGGTGTTCTCAAATTCCCGAAGCTCGCCAAGAAGGTATTGAGAGCCGATAAAGAAGCCCAGCAGCACCACCGCCACCACGGCGATGTAGATGGTATAGAACCGGCGGTTTCGGCGGCGCAGCATGGCGCGGGTGATCTTTTTGCCCTTTTTCATTGCGCATCCTCCTTGCTCAGCACCACGAAGGCGGTGGGCAGTTCCCGCCCGCCGGTGAGCACCACGCCGGTGTTCAGCTGACGGCCTTCGTACCACATGGTGGAGGAGGAGCCGCCGTCCAGGTTGGCCGCGTTCACCGCGCCGAAGTTCTTCATGACCTCGATCAGATCCGCGTAGGTGGCCCCCACGGAGCCGGGCTGCC
>CADAGW010000211.1 GCA_902787475.1 uncultured Eubacteriales bacterium | reverse complement strand
CCTGCACGTGCAGGGCGCCAAGGCCCTCTCTGTCCCCGCCCGCTCTCTGCGCCTCGACCCCCTCTACACCTGCGGCGGCGACTCCGTATTCGACGTCCCCGCCATGCCCGGAGAGTATGTATTGTATAAAATCGAGAGGTAAAGGAAACGCTGGAGGGCTCCTCGCCCTCCAGACCTCCTCGCCAAAGGAACCCGTTCCTTTGGAATCCTGTTTTCGCCCTTCGGGCGGGACGGAAAGAAATCATACCTCAACGCATACCCCCATGGCATTGCAATGAGCTGAAAGCGACGAAGCGATCCGTCCCCCGACCCCCATCCTTGTTCATCGAAAAACTGCCGCCACGCGATATGCATGGCGGCAGTTGTGTATATCAGGGAAGGGATTAGAACGATTATTCCTCGTCCTCGTCGTCCCGCTTGGCGTTCTCCACGATCTTCTTGGCGTCGGCGGCGGGCACTTCCTCGTAGCGCTCAAAGCGCATGGAGAAGGAGCCGCGGCCCTGGGTCATGGAGCGCAGGTCGGTGGCGTACTTGAACATTTCAGCCTGGGGCACCTCGGCGGTGACGCACTGCAGGTCGTCCACCTTGTCCATGCCCATGATGCGGCCGCGGCGCTTGTTCATGTCGCCGATGATGTCGCCCATGTACTCGTCGGGTACCAGCACCTCCACGTGGTAGATGGGCTCCAGCAGCACGGGAGAGGCGTCGATCAGCTTCTTGAAGGACAGGCGGGTAGCGGTCTTAAAGGCCATTTCGGAGGAGTCCACCGGATGGTAGGAACCGAAATGCAGCTTGGCGGTCAGGCCCACCACGGGGAAGCCGGCCAGCACGCCGTGATTGATGTTTTCACGCAGGCCCTTTTCCACGGCGGGGATGAAGTTACGGGGCACCACGCCGCCCACCACCGCGTCCTCAAAGTGGAACTCGGTATCGGTGGGATCGTCGTTGGGACGGTACTCGATGACCACGTGACCGAACTGGCCGTGACCGCCGGTCTGCTTCTTGTGGCGGCCTTCGCAGTCCAGCTTCTTGCGGATGGACTCGCGGTAGGGGATCTTGGGATCCTGCAGCTGGCACTCCGCGCCGAACTTGCTGGCCAGCTTCTTGGCGATGACCTCCAGATGGAGCTCGCCCATGCCGGAGAGCAGGGTCTCGGTGGTCTCCACGATCTTCTCGATGCGGATGGTGGGATCCTCCTCCTGCAGGCGGGCCAGACCGGAGAACACCTTATCTTCTTCGCCCTGCTTCTTGGCGTACACGGCCATGGAGATGCAGGGAGCGGGGAACTGCAGATCGTCGAACTTGATGGGCTTGCCGGCCTCGCACAGGGTGTTGCCGGTGGCCACGGTGGTCAGCTTGGCCAGAGCGCAGATATCGCCGGCCACGACCTTGGTGGTGGTGGACTGCTTCTTGCCCCTCTGGATGTAGATGGTGCCCACCTTCTCGGCCTTCTCGGCGTTGGCGTTGAACAGGGCGGTGTCGGCGGTCAGGACGCCGCTGGTCACCTTCAGAAGGCTCAGCTTGCCCACGAAGGGGTCGGCCAGGGTCTTAAACACGCGGGCGGAGAAGGGCTGATCGTCCTTGCAGATGCGGGTCTCCACCTCGCCCTGGAGATTGGTGCCTTCGATCTCCCTGTCGGCGGGAGAGGGCATGAGGCCGATGATGTTGTCCAGCAGCTTGGCGATGCCCACCCGGGTGATGGAGGAGCAGCACACCACGGGCACCACAGTGCCCTCGGCGATGCCCTTGCGCAGACCCAGCATGGTATCCTCGGGAGAGAGCTCCATTTCCTCGAAGAACTTCTCCATCAGCTCTTCGTCGGCGCCGGCGGCCGCTTCCATGATGGTCTCGCGGGCGGACTGCACCTCGTCGGCCATGCTGTCGGGGATGGGGATCTCCTTGAGGGTCTTGCCCTCGCCGGTATAGGCCTTGTTCTCCAGCACGCACACCACGCCGGTGAACTGGCCGCCCTCCACGATGGGCAGCTCAATGGGCGCCACGTGAGAGCCGTACTTGCTGGTGATGGTCTCGATGGCCTTATGGAAGTTGGCGTTCTCGCGGTCCATGTTGTTGACCACGATCATGCGGGCGTTGTGGTTTTTGTCGCAGGCGGCCCAGGCCTTTTCCGCGCCCACGTCCAGGCCGTTGACGGCGCCCACGCAGATCAGCGCGCCTTCGCACACAGCCAGGGGGCCCACCATCTCACCGGCGAAATCGAAGAAGCCGGGGATGTCCACCAGGTTGATCTTGGTATCCTGATACTCCAGGGGCGCGATGGCGGCGCTGATGGAAATCTGGCGGCGGATCTCCTCCGGATCGTAGTCGGTGGTGGCGGTTCCGTCCTCCACCCGACCCTGGCGGTCGATGGTGCCGGTGGCGTAGAGCATGGCCTCCACCAGAGTGGTTTTGCCCTCTCCGCCGTGTCCCAGCACGGAGATGTTACGAATGTTGGCAGCGGTATAATCTTTCATTTGCTCCTATTCCCCCTGTTGAGATATAATGCGCATATCCGGGCGCATAAAACGCTAATATATATAATACCAGATTTTTAGCCAGTTGAAAAGCCCCTTTTCGCAGGAAATTTCAGATTTTCTGAAATTTATCCCGCCGCCGGGGCCAAAAACCGCCCGTCTCACCAGAAAAACGGGAACTGGGTGAACTGCCACCCGCCGTTTTTCCTTTCCTCCACAAAGGTGAGGGGCTCCTCCTCGGGGGTCGTCTCGTCCCCGTCGTCCGTGTAGTACACCGTCACGGCGTACTCCCGCCGGTCGCCCGTGTCGCTCACCAGGGTGTAGCTGACCTCCCGGATCCGCTCGTCGATCCACCGCCAGTCCCCGTCAATGGGCGCGTACAGCCCGCCGTCGATCACGGTATACGTCCCCCAGTCCCACAGGGACTGCTGGATATCGGGGCTAAAGTAGGAGGAGAGGAGCTGATCCATATCCTCCTTCAAAAAGAACCGCTCGTCCAGCACGGCGTACAGCCCGTCCCCGCCGGGCATGTTCACGTCCACGTCCAGCGGCCACATCACAAACCAGGAATACACCTCCATGGCGGAGGATATGAGGCTCTCCGGCGTATCGGAAAATCCCGATCCGTCCCCGGCCACCTCCGTAAACTCCTCCTCGGCCCAGGCCGCGCCGGTCAGTATCAGCGCCGCCATCAGCGCCCATGCCGCCCATTTTTTCATGATCCTCTTTCCTTTCATAGTGGCTTTTGTCTGGCCTCGCCGCTCTTTCTGGGGTACGCGGCGGGCAGGGGGCCGGTCTTGGTCAATAGTACTACCCTGTGATCCCAGTCCCGGCCCGGCGGGGCGATGGCAGCCACCCTGTCAAGCCGCAGCCTGGTCTCCCGCATGGCCCGGGCGGCCTCTTTGATCTCCTCGTCCACCGACGGGCCCTTCAGCGCCGCCACCCGTCCGCCCACCCGGCAGAAGGGGGACAGCCATTCGCACAGCACGTTCATGGACGCCACGGCCCGGGCGGTGACCAGGTCATACTGTTCCCGCTTGCCTTTTTCCCGTCCCGCGTCCTCGCACCGCCCGTGCTCCGCCCGGGCGTGAAGGCCCAATTCACCGATCACGGACTCCAGGAACCGCACCCGCTTGCCCAGGGAGTCGAGGAGCAGTATCTCCATATCGGGCCTGGCGATGGCCAGGGGGATCCCCGGGAACCCGGCCCCGCTGCCCACGTCCATCACCCCGGCCCCCTGGGGCACGTCCAGCGCCAGCAGGAGGGTGAGGCTGTCCACAAAGTGCCTGTCCGCGGCCTCGCCTTCGTCCTCCAGCCCCCGGCACAGGTTCATCACCTTATTGGTCTCCACCAGCATGCGGTAGTATATATCAAACTGTTCCCCCGCCCCGTCCGGCAGGGCCAGGCCCATCTCCCGGGCCCGGGCTACGATGATGCTTCCGATCATAACGCAAAGGGGAGGCGCTGATGGGCTCTGATCCCCTCAGACTCCCCGGCCAAAGGGCCCATGCCCTTTGAACTCCCTTTCTCCGCCTTCGGCGGGATCATACAAATCCTGCGCTCCCGCGCCCACAAACCTTGTTTGCGGCCGCGCTATCTCCGGCTCCAGTCCAAAACCGGTAAGGAGGAACTCTTTGTCCAGGGTAATGCCGCTGTAGGTCTCTCCGATAGCAATGGACGAGTGCTTCGGAAAACCCGCCAACACAGATCTATAGTTTGTGTCCTCACAGCGTGCTTGTGGCACAGCGTAGGGCAGTTGCTGTTGCAACCAGTACGTGCATACCGAATTACGCCAATGGTTATAGTTCTTGAGCGCTGCTGGAAAGTCCCAGCTTACGCTATAGTCAAGACCAAGCACTCCTTGGAATTTGCTGAGCTTTCCTATATAGGCTTTCGGGTTGTTCCAGAATCGTTCAATTTTGCTGTCGTCCTCGAAAAAGTGGACGAAGCAGTCGAAGTCGTGCCATCTGGGGTTCATCGCGTCTGAGAACGCAACGAGGCGATCGGGATCG
>CADAGW010000210.1 GCA_902787475.1 uncultured Eubacteriales bacterium | reverse complement strand
CGGCAGGGGAATCAAATTCCACCAGCAGGTCCAGATCGCTTTCCCCGGTGGCCCGTCCGTCGGCGAAGGACCCGAAAACGCTGACCTTGCAAAGCGCGTAATCGGTTTTCATCCCGTTCAATGTCTCCCGGATGGTGTCAAATGTGGGCATTCCCTTCCCCCCTTCCATGACCATTATATCCGATTTCAAAAGAAAAATCAACGCATGTTCTGCCGCAAACGGAAATAAAAAAGCCCGAAACCTCAAGGATTTCGGACCTTTTCACTGGTCTGGGTGAGAGGACTTGAACCTCCGGCCTCTTGAACCCCATTCAAGCACGCTACCAAACTGCGCTACACCCAGGCGACGAATGTATTATACTCCATCCCCTGCCCTTTGTCAATCCCTTTTCCGATATTTTCCGCCCCGCCTGCCAAATTCCCGTCTTATCTCTCCGCACGCATTGTAAATTGTCGGCGCTCGCAGGATTTTTCACTGATTTTCGGGGCACTTTAACAATATATGGGTATAATGGCTCCATATGGAAGGGAGGATTTGCCCATGGTCAATCCCATCCGGCGCTTCTACGGCGTCGAATACATGGCCCATGAGTCCCTGCGCCGGGGCGATATGATCACCACCCGGGAGGCATACAAAAACCTCATTTCCATCGCCGTTCCCTCCGTGGCGGAAATGGTGCTCATGTCCCTCATCGGCTCCATAGACACCATGATGGTGGGCTCCCTTGGCACCGCGGCCATCGCGGCGGTGGGCCTGGTGGGCCAGCCCCGGATGCTGTTTTTGTGCATGTTCTTCGCCCTCAATACCGGCGTCACCGCCATCGTGGCCCGCCGAAAGGGCGAGGGCAACCAGGCCGGGGCCAACCGCACGCTTCGAAACGCCGTACTGATCGCCCTGGGCCTGTCCCTCTTCCTCACATTCATCGCCCAGCTCTTCGCCCGCCAGCTCATGGGCCTGGCCGGAGCCAAGGCGGACACCATAGACGCCGCCGAGACCTATTTCCGCATCATCATGTGGTCCCTGCCCATCAACGCGGTCACCATGTGCATAAACGCCGCCCATCGGGGCGTGGGCGACACCAAGATCACCATGTATGTAAACATCACCGCGAACCTGGTCAACGTGGTGTGCAATTACCTGCTCATCGGCGGCAACCTGGGCTTCCCCCGCATGGGCGTGGCCGGCGCGGCGCTGGCCTCGGTGATCGGCCTGGTGGTGGGCTTTTTCCTGTGCCTGTTCGTGCTCCTGCGAAAAAAGAAAAACGGCCAGCCCAATTTCCTGCACATCTCCCGGGGCGACTCCTGGCGCTTTGACAGCGCCACGGTCAAGGGCATCGCCAAGATCGGCGGCAACGCCATGATCGAGCAGATCGCCCTGAGGATCGGCTTTTTCACCTACGCAAGGATCGTTGCCGATCTGGGCACCAACGCCTTCGCCGCCCATCAGATCTGCATGCAGTTTTTGAATCTGTCCTTCACCTTCGGCGACGGTCTGGGCATCGCGGGCACCTCCCTGGTGGGCCAGATGCTGGGCAAAAAGAGGCCCGATCTGTCCATGATCTACGGAAAATGCAGTCAGAGGCTGGCCTTCACCATCGCCGTGATACTGGCCAGCTCCATCTGCCTCCTACGCTACCCACTCATATCCCTCTTTATGACCCCGCCGCAGAATACGCCCCTTCCCCTCACGGCCACCGGGGCGGATCTCATATATGCCTGCCAGACCGTGTTCACCAACGCGGACGTATACGCCACAGCCGCCCGGGTCATGTTCATGGTGGCCCTTTTCCAGCCCTTCCAGACCTCTGCGGTGGTGTTCTCCGGCTGCCTGCGGGGCGCGGGCGACACCAAATATGTGGCCATGATCATGATCCTCACCGTGTCCATCATGAGGCCCATACTGAGCCTCGTGGCCATTCACGTGCTGGGCCTCGACCTGGTGGGTGCCTGGAGCGCGTCCCTGCTCGACATGATGACCCGTATGACCCTTTCTTTCCGTCGGTTCTCCAGCGGAAAGTGGAGCAATATTAAAGTATGAACGAGGTGTAGTCTATGCCCAGCGATCTGGAAATCGCCCGCAGCGTGCCCCTTCTTCCCATCACGGATATCGCCCAAAAGGCCGGCATCCCCCAGGAGAGCCTGGAGCCCTACGGCCGCTACAAGGCCAAGATCGACACGTCCGCCCTGCCCCAGAAGGACAACGGCAAGCTGATCCTGGTCACCGCCATCACCCCCACCCCCGCCGGCGAGGGCAAGACCACCACCACCATCGGTCTGGCCGACGGTCTGCGCCGCATCGGCAAGGACGTGACGGTGGCGCTGCGCGAGCCCTCCCTCGGCCCTGTGTTCGGCGTCAAGGGCGGCGCCGCAGGCGGCGGCTATGCACAGGTGGTGCCTATGGAGGATATCAACCTACACTTCACCGGAGACTTTCACGCCATCGGCGCGGCCAACAACCTGCTGGCCGCCATGCTGGACAACCACATCCAGCAGGGCAACGCTCTGGGCATCGACGTGCGCCGCATCACATGGAAGCGCTGCGTGGACATGAACGACCGCCAGCTGCGCTTTATCGTGGACGGTCTGGGCGGCAAGGCCAACGGCACTCCGCGGGAGGACGGCTTTGACATCACCGTCGCTTCCGAAATCATGGCAGTTCTCTGCCTGTCCAGCTCGATCACTGACCTGAAGGAGCGCCTCGCCCGCATCATCGTGGGCTATGACTATCACGATCAGCCCGTGACCTGCGGTCAGCTCAAGGCGCAGGGCGCCATGGCCGCTCTGCTCAAGGATGCTCTCAAGCCCAATCTGGTGCAGACGCTGGAGGGCACCCCTGCCTTTGTCCACGGCGGCCCCTTTGCCAATATCGCCCACGGCTGCAACAGCGTGATGGCCACCCGGATGGCCCTCAAGATGGGCGATTACACCGTGACCGAAGCCGGCTTCGGTGCCGATCTGGGCGCGGAAAAGTTCCTCGACATCAAATGCCGCATGGCCGGCCTCACCCCCTCCGCCGTGGTGGTGGTCGCCACCGTCCGCGCCCTCAAGATGCACGGCGGTCTGGCCAAGACCGAGCTGGCGAACGAAGACTTGACCGCGCTGGAAAAGGGCATCCCCAACCTGCTGCGCCATGTGTCCAACATCAAGAACGTCTACCGTCTGCCCTGCGTGGTGGCGGTCAACCGCTTCCCCACCGACACCGATGCCGAGATCGACTTTATCATCCGCAAGTGCCGGGAGCTGGGCGTCAACACCGTTCTGTCCACCGTGTGGGCGGAAGGCGGCAAGGGCGGCGAAGCGCTGGCCCGCGAGGTGGTGCGTCTGTGCGAGGAAGAAAAGGGCGACTTTACCTTCTCCTACGAGCTGGATGCCTCCATCGAGGACAAGCTGCGCGCCATCGTCCAAAAGATCTATGGCGGCGACGACGTGGTATTTGCCGCCGGCGTGAAAAAGCAGATCAAAAAGCTCACCGAGCTGGGCTTTGACAAGCTGCCGGTCTGTGTGGCAAAAACCCAGTACAGCTTTTCCGACGATCCCGCAAAGCTGGGCGCTCCCGAGGGCTTCCAGGTGACGGTGCGCAACATCAAGGTCTCTGCCGGCGCAGGATTTTTGGTGGCGCTCACCGGCGATATCATGACCATGCCCGGTCTGCCGAAGGTGCCCGCCGCCGAGAAGATCGACGTGGACGAAAACGGCGTGATCACCGGCCTGTTCTGATTGCCTGACCTTTGCGGCAAAGGCCCCGGTTCCTGAAAGAACCGGGGCCTTTTGCCGCCTGAGGCGTTGAACTTTCGGGTGTTCCATGCTAAGATAGACGGCAGAACCGACACAGAAAGGGGGCTTTCGATGGAACGCGGCAGACAATCGCGTGGGCTTTTCGCGCTGTACGGCGCGGTGTTTCTGGCCGCATGGGCCTTCCTGTTCTGGAAGTGCCGCTTCGGCTTCGGAAACATCGACGAATTCGATGTCGCCGCCATCTTCCTGAAGAGCCGGACGGATGAGATCAAGCGTTTCGAAAATCCTCACGGATATTATGTCGATCTGTCCAAGCGGCTCTGGGCGCTCAAGGACCGTCTTCTGAACGAACACGGTAAGACAGTGGAAGCAGCCAAGAACAACAGTTATTTGTATGCTCGCCTTGAGGCCGACATCACCGTCAGCGATTATGTAGGAAGAGGTCATGCTGCTGTATTCCGTGGCACGTTCGACGGCAACGGCCATACGCTGAATGTCGTTATCAATAGAACCACCGATACTGGCGCTGCAGCCCCCTTCGCTTATGCAGGCGATTGTACCATCAAGAACCTGCGCGTGACGGGCAAAGTAAATGGCAATGGCAATCATGCCGCAGGACTGATTGGCGGTGCTCAACCTGGCACCCCCCACATCAACCTTGACCGTGTGTGGGTATCTACAGATGTGACTACGGCGGGTACCCATGTCGGCGGTATCATCGGACATTCCAATAATGGAATCATAAAAATGAC
>CADAGW010000209.1 GCA_902787475.1 uncultured Eubacteriales bacterium | reverse complement strand
GTCCTCAATTCGCAATGGTCGCTTTTGGAATCCGTATATCCAAAAGCTCCCTTGCTCATTGGGCTTACTTCGCCGCATTTCGCCCACTGGGCGGCGGCTTCGTGCGCCCCACTGGCGGGTGCCTGCGTTCGCCCCTCAGACTCCTCGCCAAAGGGCCAAGGCCCTTTGGAATCCCATCTGCCGCCCTTCGGGCGGGATTATTGTATTTTGGATATGATTTCATACGACAAAAAGCAAAAAAAGCGGCGAAAAAGGCCAAAAAGCGGAAACAATTTGGTGTGAGATGCGTCAAAGATTCGATATCCGCAAAGGAGGGATAGCGCTTGCAGGAGAACATCGATGAGCGGTTTCTCATAAAGCGGGCCGCCAAGGGCGATTCGGATGCCTTCGAGGCCCTGATCCGCGCCCACGAGAGCCGCATGTATGCCGTCACTCTGCGGATGTGCGGGAGCCGGGAGGACGCCCAGGACTGTTTGCAGGAAGCCATGGTGAGGATCTACCGGGCGCTGGACAGCTTCAGGGGGCAATCCTCTTTTGGCACCTGGGTATACCGGATCACCATGAATACCTGTCTTGACGAGCTGCGGCGCAGGAAGGTGCGGCAGAGCACCAGCCTGGACGCCATGCTGGAGACGGGCTGGTCCCCCACCGACGACACCAATACGCCGGAGAAAAACAGCCTGCGGAGCGAGCAGAGGCGATCCATTGAAAAGGCCATAGGCACCCTGCCGGAGGACATGAAGGCTGCGGTGGTGCTCAGGGACATACAGGGATTCAGCTATGAGGAGATCGCAAAGATATTGAGCGCCAATGTGGGGACCATCAAATCGCGGATCAGCCGAGGGCGGGAAAAGCTTCGGGAAGCGCTTTTGAAGGAGCCGGAGCTTTTCGACCGGAGCCTGGTCTGACAGCGGGAGGAGGGCAGAAGAGTATGAAGGAATTGGATCACAAGCAAGTATTGGAATGGATGGACGAATATCTGGACGGCGAACTGGACGGGGAGAGATCCGCCCTGGTCAAAGCGCATATCGACGCCTGCCCCGGCTGTCAGGCGGAAATGAACTGGCGTCGGGCCGTGCTCGGGGCCTGCGCCGGGCTGGACGAGGATATCGAGGTGCCCGAGGAGGCCCGCGTGGCCTGGCGGAGCGCCGTGAAGGCGGAATCCGGCAAAAAGCGGGGCGTGGGCAGGCGCTGGGCGGCGGGCATCGCCGCGGCGCTGGCGCTGTGGCTGGGGGCCACGGGGGTGCTTCGTGCCCGGGATCAGCTGCCCCAGATGAAGAGCGCCGCCGTAAACCGGGCGGTGTATGACGAGGCGGATTACGAATACGCGGAATATGAGCTGGACGGCGGGATGGTGTATGACACCGCCTCTCCCATGGCCAACGCGGCTCTGTTTTCCGACGGGGCCATGGAGGAGTCCGTGGTGGTGACCTCCGACGAGGCGGCTCCCGCGGAGGAGCCCACGGAAGCGGCCATGGAAAATGTCGGTGAGGTCAGCGCAAAGCAGCCCAAGGTGGTCAAGAGCGCCTACCGGAGCATGGAGACCACCTCCTATGACGCGGACGTGGCCAGGCTCGACGACCTGGTGGCGGAGTATTCGGCCTATTTCGAGAGCCGGAACGAGAGCGGGCGGCCGTTGAGCGAGGATGCGGACAGCGGGCGGAGCCTGAACGGCGTGATCCGGGTGCCCACCGCCTCCCTCGACAATTTCCTCAAGTCTCTTGTGGCCGTGGGCACCACGGTGCAGAGCCGGGAGAGCGCCACGGACGTGAGCGACCAGTATTACGACGCCCAGACCCACCTGACCTCTTTGGAGATGCAGCTGACCCGGCTTCAGGAGATGCTGCTGAACGCCTCCGACACCGAGGATCTGTTGTCGATACACGACCGGATCCAGGAGGTGGAGTACGAGATCGAGTATCTGAAGGGCACCATACAGGGGCTGGACTCCCAGGTCAGCTACTCCAAGGTGACCGTGGAGCTGACGGAGATATCCGAGACCCAGGCCGTGGAAAAGCCGGGGACGTCCCTCAATGAGCGGGTGACCCGGAGCTTCCAGGATTCCGTGAAGTGGATGAAGGGATTCTTCCAGGACGCGCTGGTGGTGCTGGCCATGATCGCGCCCCAGCTGGCCATATGGGTGCCTGCGCTGATATTGGTGTATATCGTGTACAGGCTGATCAGAAGGGCTGTACGGAAGAGGAAGTAAACAGGAACAGGGAAAGAGCCGTGGCGAATGATGCCGCGGCTCTTTTTGATGGGTTTGGGGGACGGATTGCTTCGTCGCCTTGCTCCCCGCAATGACAGAAAGCAATGGGCATTCCCCCATGTCAGTCCTCCCGGGCTCCCTCTCCCTCCCGCTCGCGGAAGAGCATGGAGATGCTCCACAGGCCGGCCACGCCCACCAGGGTGTATACGATGCGGGAGATGAGGGCCGTCTGGCCGCCGAAGAGCCAGGCCACCGCGTCGAATTGGAACAGGCCCACGGAGAGCCAGTTGAGCGCGCCGATGATCACCAGGACAAGAGAGATACGATCAAGTGCCATACAAATAACCTCCATATCTGATAAGCTGACAATAGTATATCCGGCGGGCGCGGTTCTATGCGGAGAAAACGAAAAAGCGGAATGGAAGCGGAGGGACGGGATTATACTGTATCAGCAAAATGGACGAGGAGGCAGGAATGAAGAAGGGGTCTTTGTGGGCGTGGGGCGCCGCGGCGGTGTGCGGCGGGCTTTGCTTTTTGTGGGGACGGGCCGAGAGCGGGAGAAATGAGGCCTTGGCGGCGCTGGAGGCTCTGAAAAGCGACGCGGCGGCGGCAGAGGCGCAGGCGGGCGAATATATGGAGGCCATGGCGGCGGCCCAGGTGGACGCGGATACGCTTCGGGCGGCGGTGGAAGAGAGAGACGCTCTTAAAACGGAAAAGGCGGAGCTGGGGGCGGAGCTGAAGGAGACCAGAGCGGCGGTCATCAGCGGGGAGAAGAGCCAGGCGGCGCTGACGGCGGCATTGGCGGAGGAGAAGAAAAAGCGGGAGGAGGCCGAGGGGCTGAACCTGGGGTACCGGGAGCAGTATGACAAGCTTCAGGCATATGTGGTGTCGCTGGAGAGCATATTGGAGGGGTACGCGGAGGATCCGGGAGCCGGGGAGCGGCTCCGTGTGATCGCGGAGCTGCAGGAGCGGCTGGCCCAGAGCGAGACGGAGGCGGACGGACTCAGAAAGGAAAAGGAAGAGTGGGAAACGAAGCTCACGGAGGCCGAGGAGCGGTACGCCGGGGCGGCGGCGCTGCTCCGTGAGAGCGGTTCGGCGGAAAGCGAGGCCCAGAGGCAGGCGGCAGAGCTGAAAGAGGAGCTCGAGACCACGAGAGAGCGGCTGACCATGGCCGAGACGGAATTGGCCGGCACGGCGGCATTGCTTGCGGAAAGCCAAAAGGGGTGGGAGAAGGACCAGGCGTCGCTTCGGCTCAGCCAGTCCAAATGCGCCAGTCTCACGGAGGAGGTCAGAGAGAAGAGCGCGGCCATAGAGAGGATGGAGAAGCAGGCGGCCCAGGCCAGGGGGCAGGTGGCGGAGCTTCAGGAGCGGCTGACGGAGAGCCAGCTCTACGCCGCGGGGCAGGAGACGCTGAGGAAGGAAGCGGAGGACATGCTCGCGGCGGCCAGAGGCCAAATGCAGGCCCGGGACGAGGAAGAGAAGGAGGAGGAAGAAATACCGGAAGGCGCGCCGGTACTGCCCGGGAGGCGGCCAGTAGTGGAAAAGTAGGGCCTCTCCCCCACCTTTTGGCAGGTGTTCTGCGGAGATATGGAGGCGTTGGGGGAGAAAAATGTACAATTGGGACGAAAAGGGTTGCGTTTTGCAGGGGCCTCATTTATAATGGGTGACACAAGGAGGGAGCACAAATGCAAACCAATCAGTTCGTGAACAATACCCCCAAGACCCCCAGGAGCACCCGGAGCGTCCGTCCCCGGGGCAAGTTCATCGCGGTGATCGCAGTCCTGGTGATCGTGCTGATCCTCGTGATGTTCTTCCCCCCCTTCGCCACCGTGCCCGCCGGTCACGTGGGCATCGTGACCACCTTTGGCCGGGTGGAAAATTACACCTTCTCGGAAGGCTTCCATCTGAAGAACCCGGTGCAGAGGGTGGTGCTGATGGACAACCGGACCCAGAAGCAGCGGCTGAGCCTGCAGGCCTTCTCCAGCGACATCCAGCAGGTGGACGTGATCTGCTCGGTGAACTACCGCATCGACAAGGCATCGGCCCAGACCCTGTTCCAGACCGTGGGCACCAATTACTTCACCAACGTGATGGAGCCCCGGATCCAGGAGAACGTGAAGGCCGTGTTTACCGAGTACAATGCCGAGAAGATCATGGAGGTGCGAAACAGCCTGTCCAATCAGGTGATGGATCTGCTGTCGCCCGAAATGGCCAAATACGGCATCGTGGTAGAGAACGTGAGCATCGAGAACGTGGACTTCACCGACGCCTTCACCAACGCCGTGGAGGAGAAGCAGGT
>CADAGW010000208.1 GCA_902787475.1 uncultured Eubacteriales bacterium | reverse complement strand
TTCACGCAGGGCCCGGCGCACACGCCCAATATAATCACACCGCCGGTGACGCCCACCGCCTGCCGAAGCACCGCGGCGCTGCCCGCCGCCGCCCCCAGGGCGCTGGAGAGCTCTCCCCCCGCCACGGGGAACAGGCTGTCCACCGCGTATTTCGCCGACCGCAGGGCCACCCCATCCCGGGCCGACCCCAGGGACCCCGCCGCGCCGCTGAGCAGCAAAAAGCCGCTGACCAGTCCCCCGGCCAGCCATCCCGCCGCCCCGGTTAGGCCCCTGGCCAGCTTCCCCATGCGGAACTCCCCGCCGAGTCCTCCCGCCGCGCTCACCGCCGCTCCCGCGCAGCACAGCGCCGGGCCCGCGTCCGTCAGCAGAAACCCCGCCGCCCACTGGCACAGGCCCATCAGCGGATACAGCGCCTGGGAGGTGCCCTCCGCCCCCGTGGCCGCCATCAGCCCCGTCAGTATGGGCGTGATTGCCTCCTCCGCGCCCCGTATGGCCGCCGCCCACTCGCGGGCAGAAGACGCGCACCTGACCATGGCCCCCGTCATGGCCGCGCCTCCCGCCGCCCGGCAGGCCACCTGCGCGCCCCGTCCCGCCCCATCCAGCCCCGCGCAGGCCCCGGACAGAAGCACGCACAAGAGCACCGCGCACCCGGTGCCCGCCGCCTCGCCCGCCTCCCTTGCCGCCGCCTCCCGGAGCCTGCCCCACATATCCTTTGCGTCAAGCTCCCTTTCGCCCTTCGCAAGAGATACGGCGTATTCCTTCGCGTTTTCCACCCATCCCGGAGCCGCCCCGTCCAGCGCCGAAAAGTCATATTCCTCCAGGCCCTCGGCCCTGGCCCACAGCCCCAGCATCAGAAGGAGCACAAGGACAAAAGCCCTTTTATGCCCTCCACCAGCCGCCCCACCATGGGCACCGCCAGCGCCGCCACCGCCACCCGCCCGGCCATCTCCGCCCGGCCCGCCAGCGAGCTTTCCCCGGCGTCCCGGCACAGCTGGGCGGAGTATTCGCTGAGAAGCGACACCCCCGCCGCCTTCAGCATCACCTTCGCGCTCTCCCCGCCGCCCCCCTTGGACAGGGACTGTACCGCCTCTGCCGTCTCCCGGATCCCCGGCAGCATCATTCCCGCCGCCGCGGCCCCGGTGGCCAGGGCCACCGCCAGCGCCATTTCGGGCTTGGTGCCCTTCAGCGACGCCGCCATCACCGCCCCCGCCACGCACAGCATGGCCACCCTCGCCCAATCCGTCAACGCCCCGCACCGCCCTTCCTCCCATTTCCCGCCCTCAATACAACTCGAACAGGCTTTTCACGTCCCCGAAGAACTCCGCCACCGTCCCCACCACCAGCCACAGCGCCGCCACCAGCCCCGCCAGCGTGGCCAATGTGGCCATGTCCTCCCGCCCCGCCCGGCTGAGCACCTGGCAGAGCACCGACACCAGCATCCCGATGGCCGCGATCTTGAACACCATATCCACTGCCTGGCCCCCCTTCCAACGGTGCGATNNNNAGGAGGCGAAGCCGACGAAGCCATCCGTTCCCCTTCCGTCCCCGGCCCCTCAATACAAAAGGATCGCCGCCGCCAGTCCCGACAGCGCCCCCAGCGCGGGATACAGCCTCCCCGTTTCCTCCCGCCTCTTTTTCGCTCTGTCCCTTTCCTCCCTGAGCCGCGCCTCCGCCTCATCAAGCGCCGCCCTCTGATCCTCCATGGTGCCCCGCCCCAGCTCCTGGAACAATCCGTCCAAGCACCGGGGGCACATGTCTCCCCTCACAGCTTCCCAGGCGGCGGCGGGGTCCATCCCCCCTTCCGCCATCCCCCGCCCGGCCTCCGCAAACGGAGCGTACCCCGTGCCCGTCAGCGCCTGGGCCAGTCCCCGCTTCCTTTCGCACATGGCCCGCCTCAGCGCCCCCACGGCCCTCAATGCCTCTCCGGCCTCCTCCGCCGCCTTCCTCTGCCCCCGGGCGGCGGCCCAGCCCCACACCGCCCCTCCGCAGATCACAGCCACCCCGGCGGCCATCCGGGCGGGACTATCCACCTGTCTCCCTCTCATACACCGCTTCCGCCTCCCGCCCCGGCCCCTTCAAAAGGAACACCACGTCAAACGCCCCGCCCCGGATCAGCTCGCCCACGCCCCGTCTCCCCAGCGCCTCGTCCAGGCTCCCCGCGTGGGCCGTGGCCGCCACCCGCGCTCCGCACCGGGCCGCCTCCCACACCGCCGCCGCGTCCCCCTCGCCCCCCAGCTCGTCCGTGGCCACCCACCGGGCCCCCATGCACCGGATCAGCATGGGTATGGCCGTCTCCTTCCCGCATCCGTCCATCACGTCCGTATTGGGCCCCACGTCCAGCGCGGGCACGCCCATCTCACAGGCGGCGATCTCTCCCCGCTCGTCCGCCACCGCCACCCGCTCGCCCATCAAAGACATCTGCCGCGCCGCGTCCCTCAGCATGGTGGTCTTGCCCATCCCCGGGGCGGACAGTATCAAAAACGATTTGCCCTTCCTCGCCCATTTCATGATCCCGTCCGCCGCCCCCTTTACCTCCCGGGCGATCCGCACGCACACCGACCCGATCTCCCTGGCGCACACGCCCCCGCCGGGCCCCGTCACGTACCGCCCGCACACCCCGGCCCGGCACCCGCCCTTCAGGGTAAAATACCCCCTCGCCAGCTGATCCTCCATGGCGTAGAGCGAATGCTCCGCCAGGGCGTCCACGCACCGCTCCAGCGCCTCCCTGGTCAGCCTTTCGCCCCTCTCCACCGAGCCTCCGCCCATGCGGGTCCAGACGAGCCTCTGCCCCGCCCGAAGCCGCATTTCCACCGCGTCCTCCGGCGCCGGCCCCGCGGCAATGGCCACGTCCTCCGGAAGCCGTCCCGCCAGCCTCTCCGCCGCGTCCATCCCCTCACCCCGCCTTCAGTATACGCCCCGCCCTTCACCCATAGACCTCTCCGCCGACCCCGCCGCGCCAAAGCAATATCCACGTTTCTGTCCTTGCGGGCCGCCGCAGGCGGCAAAGCGATCCATCCCCCGTCACCCCCCAAAAAACAAAAAAGAGGCGTCCCCGCCTCACAAAACGCAAAACCCTTATTCGTCCTCTTTCCGCATCCTGGCCATCACCAGCACGTCCCGGTACCGCCCGTCGGCGAACATGTGCTCCCTGAGCCGCCCCTCGATCTCAAACCCCGCGGCCTCATAGCACCTGACCGCCGCCCGGTTGTCCTCGGCCACATACAGATACAGCCTTCGCAGATTCTGCGCATGAAACGCATACCGGCACAGCATTTCCAGCGCCTCCCTGCCCAGTCCCTTGCCCCTGGCCTCCGGGCACAGCACCATGGCCACCTCGGCCTTCTGCGCCGTGTGGTCGATCATCATCAGGTCGCACTGGCCCACATATTTCCCCGTCCCGGCGTCGGCCACCGCGAACTGCACGCCCCCGGCGTCCCCCTCCAGTATGCGCCGGAGCCGATTCTCCGTCATCTCCCAGGTCTGGGGCAGGGCATAGGCGCCGCCCAAGAATCTCGTGCTCTCCGGGTCGGTCATCCAGGCCCGCATGCCGCCTATATCCTCGTCCCGAAAGGGCCTCAGCGTAACCCGCATCATTCTTCCTCCCCGTCCTGCGCGCCCAGTCCCCGGCGCATGCTGCTCGCCACGTCCCACAGCACGTGGGCCTGCTCCGGGGTCAATACCACGGTGTCCTCCCCGGTCAATAGAAAATCACAGCTTGCCTCCAGCGTCTTTGCCAGCATCACCAGCGTTTCCAGGCTCGCCTGTCGGGTGCCCCGCTCGATATGGCCCAAAAACGAATAGGAGATCCCGGCCTTCGCAGCCAGCTCCTCCTGGGTCCATCCATGATGATTTCTGAGCATCCGGACCCGCCCGCCCATGGCCTCCGCGTCGAACATGACCGCGCCCCCTTCCTCCGGTATACCGAAAAAGCAACCGCAGCACTGCGATTGCTTTCAATCGGAAACAAAAACAAAGTCCTTACGCACGTTCAACCTTGCCACTGCGCAGGCAGCGAGTGCACACGAACATACGGGTCGGCGTACCGTTTACGTTTACGCGAACTCGCTGGGTGTTCGGAGCCCAGATACGCCGCGTTTTGCGGTTGGAATGGCTCACATTATTGCCGGAAACAGTCCCCTTATGGCACACCTCACAGAATTTTCCCATCTATGACACACCTCCTTACAGTGGATCAATTCATAGCGCGATGTACATTATACCAGTTCTCTTCGGGAAAATCAAGTATATTTTTCAAAAAACCGCCCGATTTTGCACAATTTTCACGTTCTTACTTCTCCGTTCTTTTTCCTTCCGCAGCGATCAGGCTCATCACGTCCCCGATCCACACCGCGCCCTCACCCGTTCTCCCCCGCGTCCTCTCCCAGTATCTCCCTCTGCCTCTTCCGGCTCATCCCACCCAGCACGATGGAATACGCCTTGTCCAGCATCCCCCGCACCAGATCGTCCGGCACGTTTCCGTCCGCCCTCACGGAATTCCAGTGGGTCTTGTTCATGTAATACCCCGGTATGATGTCCTCATACTGCCCCCGCAGAAACTCCCCCTCCAGGGGCTCCAGCTTCATTGTGATATACACGGGCACGTTCCCGTCGTCCCGGCACACCGCGGCGAACATCTTCCCGCCGATCATATACCGCACCCAGTTCCATTCCATCTGAACGTCCCGGGTCACTCCAGGCTTTCCCGTAAGATACTCATCGATCCACGTATACCGCATGTCCGTCCCTCATTTCTTCACTCTCAGCGTCCGCAGGTATTCCTTCCTCTCTTCCGGTATCCTGTAGCTTTCGACGCTCTTCTGTATCGCCTTGTTGTGGGTCCAATCCTCCAGCCGCCTGCCCTCGATATACGGTATCACCCTGTCATACTGCTTGGCCAGCGCCGTGGCGAAATACCATGCGATCATCATTCTGACATAGTATTCCTCCGACCGGACCCCCGCCACCATTTCCGGATAGCGCCCATCAAACCCCTCGTCCAGAAAATGCTGCATCAGCATGCCGATGCCAAACCGCACCGCATACGTCCGCCCGGACTTGATCCATCTTTCGATATACGGCAGGAGCCTTTCCTTCTCACGCCGGAACACCCCGGGCGACATCTGGTCGCAGGTGGCCCAGTTGTCCACATAGGGCAAAAACGCCTCCACCTGCCCCACGCACCTTTCAAAATCCTTCTCCCGAGAGATCAGAAAGGCGTGAAGCTGATCCTCGTCAAAATATCCGTGGGGCAGGTCCCGCAAAAACGCTTCCGTCTCCCCGTCCCCATATATTCGCTTCGCCATCTCCCGAAGATACGGCGTCCGCACCCCGATGATCCGCTCCGCCGCCACCGTGGGCACGATTTTGATCTGCATTTCCCGGTACTTTTCGTCCCTGGCCGCAAACAGCGCCTTTACGATCTGCTCCCCATTCATTCGTGCCTCCCGCTATGGCCTTTCCGCCTCCGCCAGCGCCCTTTGGGCCGCCTCTTTCATGATGTTTTCCGCGTCCGCCCCGTCTATGTCCAGCCCCTCCGCCTTCACCAGGCGCACGTCCTGTATGCCGTAATAGCTCCCGGCCAGCGCCTGTATATACCCAAACCCGTACTCATACGGCATGCCTTTTCCCCCCGCGGTGGTCACGTAATACAGCCTTTTCGCCCGGCACAGCCCCACGGGCACGCCCTCCTTCGTATACGCGAAGGTGATCCCCACCACGTTGACCTGCTCGATATACGCCTTCAGCGCCGCGGGAAAGGACAGATCCCAATACGGCGCGGCCATCACGATGACCTCCGCCTCCGCGAACCGCCTGGCCTCGTCAAAGAGGGGATCGTCTTGTCTCCCCTCCCGCATGAGCTCATCCCGCCTCTCCAAAAACGCCTCGTCCGCCATGGGAAACGCCTTCTCCCACACCCGCGCTTCCTCGAAGGGCATACCCAGCCCCTCCAGCACCGCCTCCGCCAGAGACCGGGTCCTCGACTCCTTCCTCACGCAGGCGTTTACAAACAATCCTTTTCCTTCCATT
>CADAGW010000207.1 GCA_902787475.1 uncultured Eubacteriales bacterium | reverse complement strand
CATGCGCGAGGCGGTGTCCGAGGAGATCGGGGCCCTGGAAAAGAGCATAGAGGACATGACCCAGGAGGCCCGGATACTGCTTTTGCCCAAGGACCCGGACGACCGGCGCAACGCCGTGGTGGAGATCCGGCCCGGCGCGGGCGGCGAGGAAGCGGGCCTGTTCGGCGCGGAGCTGGTGTATATGTATACCCACTACGCCCAGGATCGGGGCTGGAAGGTGGAGGTCACGGACGACGACATCAGCGACCTGGGGGGCGTCAGGTCCTGCACCCTGCTTTTGCAGGGGAAGGGCGTGTTCTCCCGGATGAAGTTTGAAAGCGGCGTGCACCGGGTGCAGAGGGTGCCCGTCACCGAGTCCGGCGGGCGGATCCATACCTCCACGGCCACCGTGGCGGTGCTGCCCGAGGCGGAGGCGGCGGAGGTGGTCATCAACCCCGGCGACCTTCGCATCGACACCTATCGGGCCTCCGGCGCGGGCGGGCAGCACGTAAACCGCACCGACTCCGCCGTGCGCATCACCCACATTCCCACGGGGCTGGTGGTGACCAGCCAGGACGAGCGAAGCCAGATCCAGAACCGGGAAAAGGCCATGCGGGTGCTAAGGTCCAGGCTGTACGACATGGAAAGGGCCCAGGCCCACGAGCAGTACGCGGCCCAAAGAAGCGGGCAGATCGGCACGGGGGACAGGTCCGAGCGGATCCGGACGTATAACTTCCCCCAGGACCGGGTGACGGATCACAGGATCGGGCTGTCCCTTCACAACATACAGGACTTCATGCAGGGGCATCTGGATCCCATGATCGACGCCCTCATACTGGCCGAGCAGACCGAAAAGCTGAAGGCCGCGGAGGCGCTATGATCACAAAGCTGTGCCCCATAGACGACGGGTCTTTGAAAGAGGCCGCGGAAATACTCAAGGGCGGCGGCGTGGTGGGCATGCCCACCGAGACGGTGTACGGCCTGGCGGCCAGCGCGTTTGACCAGGAGGCGGTGAAGAGCATATTCGCCGCCAAGGGTCGGCCCGGGGACAATCCCCTGATCGTGCACATCTGCCGGGAGGCGGATCTCTATCCCCTGATCCGGGGGGAGATCACCCGGGAGCAGAGGATGCTGATGGACGCGTTCTGGCCCGGGCCTATGACGCTGATATTCGACAAGTCCGACAGGGTGTGCCCGGCGGTGACGGCGGGGCTTGACACCGTGGCGGTGCGGATGCCCTCCCACCCGGGGGCCAGAGCCCTGATCCGGAGAAGCGGTCTGCCCCTGGCGGCGCCCAGCGCCAACCTGTCCGGCAAGCCCAGCCCCACCACGGCCCAGAGGACGCTGGAGGACATGGACGGGCGGATCCCGCTGATATTGGACGGCGGGGCCTGCCAGGTGGGCGTGGAGTCCACCGTCATCGACGCCCGGCACGGGGTGGCCCATATCCTAAGGCCCGGTGGGGTGACGCCTGACATGGTGAAGGCGGCTCTTGTGGACGTGGAGCTGGACAAAAGCCTGATGCGGCCCCTGGAGAAGGGGGAAAAGGCCGCCTCGCCGGGCATGAAGTACAAGCATTACGCCCCCAAGGGGGATATGACCATATACCGGGGCGACCGGGAGCGGGTGGCGAAGGCCATCTGCGCGGCCTACGACCAGTGGGGAGACGGGGCGCTGATACTGTGCAAGACCGGGGACATGGCCCTCTTTGGCGGCAGACACTGCGTGGACATGGGGGAGAGCACAGGGGACGTGGCCAGGAACCTGTTTGACGCCCTGCGGGACGCGGACGATATGGGCGCCCGGCGCATATTCGCCACCGCGGTGGAGGAGACGGGCGTGGGGCTGGCGGTGATGAACCGGATGGCCCGGGCGGCGGCGTTTCGGATCGTGGACGTGTGACCCTGCAACCTCCCTTTGCCTTTTTCCGTCCAAGTTTTATTCCACATTTGAGGTATACGATATGAAAAAATGGCTCTTGGCGGCGCTGCTCATATTGGTTTGTATCGCCCCCCGCGCGCTGGCCCGGGAATCGGTGTTCCAGGTGGATCTGAGCGAGGGCATGAGCGGCAACGACGTGGTGCGGCTTCAGAACATACTGACCCAGTTCGGCTTTTATACCGGGGCGGCGGACGGCATGTATGGCCCGGCCACGGTGGCGGCGGTGAAGGACCTGCAGAGGTACATGCAGGCCCTGTCCGAGTATGAAAAGCAACGGGAGGACGAGGCCCTGACACCGACGCCAGCGCCCACGCCCAGGCCCACGCCGGAGCCCACGCCCGACCCGGAGGCAGAGGCCACGGCCACGCCAAAGCCCACGGCCACGCCGGTACCGGAGCCCACGCCGGGGATCACACCCAAGCCCGCGTCCTTTTTGCCGGGCAGACCGGTGGAGTATGAGGTGAATGGCATCGCGGGGCTGAGACTGACCCGGATGCTGGATCTGGGGGCGGTGGACTTTTACATGGGCGACGTGGAGCCCAAGGTGAAGAGCCTGGATGCCCAGAGGGCCCAGACGAAGCTGATCTATCTGAACTATTTGGGCGGCAGCGCGGACGGTATGTTCGGCGAGAACTCCCAGGCCGCCATGCGCCAGTTCCAGCGGGACAACGGGCTGGAGGTCACGGGACTGCCCAACGGGGAGAGTAGGCTGGTGCTGTTCGATACGGGCCTCGACAAATCCCCCAAGCCCGTGTACAACATGCTGGTGGCCAGCGAGACGGAAAATACCCAGGTGATGAACATACAGAAGGCGCTGAACACCTTCGGCTTCACCCTGGAGGTGCCAGACGGCATATACGGCCGCAACACCGAGAAGATGCTGACCCTGTTCAAGGAGTATCTCTTTGAGACGGGCCGGATGAACGCCAACAACGTGCTGGGCGGGGAGACGGTGTATCTGCCGGACGGCAGTCCGGCGCCCCTTGAGCCCACCACCAGCGCCTGGAACGAGCTGCAGGTGTGTTTGCTCGACGGGGGCTTTGACGTGTACAACAAGACCCTTGAAAGGGGCATGGAGGAGGATTCCGACGTGCTCCGGCTCCAGAGGCGGCTGTACCAGCTGGGGTACCTGATCGTGGAGAGCCGCATAGACGGCGCGTATGGGGACAAGACCGTGGACGCGGTGACCACCTTTCAGAGGCGCAACGATCTGCCCCAGACCGGCGTGGCGGACGAGACCACCCAAAGGCTTCTCTTCTCGGAGAACTGCAAGAAGGTGCTCAAGCCCTACATGATCCGGGTCAGCATCGACGAGCAGAGGGTGTATGTGTACTCCTACGACAAAAACGAGGACTACACGGTGCTGGAGCACACCTTCGTGTGCACCACCGGCGCGGACGACACCCCCACCCCCACCGGAACCTTCGAGTTTACCGGCAAGGGCGAAAGGTGGCACCACTTCCTGGAGTTCGGCTCCTGGGCCCAGTACGCCTTCCACATCGACGGCGGCATCATGTTCCACTCGGTGCTCTACGACAAAAAGGAAGACGAGACCAGCATACAGTATTCGACCCTGAAGTACCTGGGCTACAAGGGCTCCCACGGCTGCGTGCGGCTGAGCGTGGAGGACGCCAAGTGGATATGGGAGAACTGCCCCTCCCGCACCACGGTCATCATAGAGTGACGGAAATATACGATGGAGCTGTGAACGGGATTCACGGCTCCATTTGAAACGGGGGATATGGACATGGCGTCTCTGCGGGATACCAAGAACCGGGTCTTTGCCGTCATCAGCAAGGCGGAGGAGGGTACACCGCAAGCCGGGTGTTGACACAGGCATCATCGCGCTGATCGGTCTTAGCATCCTTTCCATCATCCTTCAGTCCTTTGAGAACCTGGCGGAGAAATACGGCGGGGTATTTCACGTATTTGAAGTGGCGACGGTGGCGGTGTTTACCGCCGAGTACATACTGAGGATATGGACGGCGGATCTGTTGTATCCCGGGGAGAAGCACCCGCGCCTTAAGTACATCGTGTCGTTTATGGCGGTCATCGACCTTCTGGCCATACTGCCCTTCTATCTGCCCTTTATATCGGCGGATATGAGGTTTTTGCGGATGATCCGGCTGTTCAGGCTGTTTCGCCTTTTGCGGGTGTTCAAGCTGGGGCGGTACTTTGACGCCCTGCAGGTCATCCTCAAGGTGATCCGGGAGTCCTCCACCCGGCTCATCATATCGGTGATGCTGTGCCTGTTCGTGATGCTGTTTTCCGCCATCGTGATGTACACGGTGGAAAACCCGGTGCAGCCGGAGCAGTTTCCCAACGTCATTGCCTCTCTGTGGTGGGCCATATGCACGCTGACCACCGTGGGATACGGGGACGTGTATCCCGTCACCGTGGTGGGCCGGTTCTTCGCCTCGGTGATCAGCCTGGTGGGCATAGGCATCATCGCCATCCCCACGGGCATCATCGCCGCCGGATTCACCAGCGTCATCGACGGGCGGCAGAGCGACAGGGACCCGAAGAAGTACTGCCCGTACTGCGGGCACAGGATCGAGTGATCGGAATGAGCGGGGGCGGAAGGCCCCCGCTCAAATCATTGACAAACCTTTC
>CADAGW010000206.1 GCA_902787475.1 uncultured Eubacteriales bacterium | reverse complement strand
GCCGCCATTAAGGCCAAGCTCCCCAGCGGCTCCAAGGCCGTGTGCTCCATATCGGTCAAAAAGGCCGTGGTCACTCTGGACCGGGCCAAGGCCACCATATATGAAGGCAAGAGCCTGGCCCTCACCGCCGCCATCACCCCGGCGGACGGGCTGTACACCTCCGCGACCTTTGCTTCCAGCAACAAAAAGGTGGCCGTGGTGGACGAAAACGGCGTGGTGTCCGGCCTGACTCCCGGCACCGCCGTCATCACCGCCAAACTGCCCAGCGGCACCAGCGCCAGCTGCACCGTGACGGTCAAAAAGACCGCCGTGTCTCTCGACCGGCCCAAGCTCACCCTCTATCAGGGCCAGACGGGCCAATTGACCGCCACCCTGACCCCGGCGGACGGGCTCTACTCCGCCGCCACATTTACCTCTTCCAGCAAAAAGGTGGCCACGGTGGACGAGACCGGTCTGGTCACGGCCCTCTCCCCCGGCACCGCGGTGATCACCGCCAAGCTGCCCGGCGGCTCCAGGGCCAACTGCTCCGTCACCGTGAAGGCCGCCACCATCCGCTTCGACGGGCCCACCGGAGACGCCTATCTGGGGTGCGAGACCCCGCTGTCCTTCGTGGTGACCCCCGCCGAGGGGGCGTTCAGCACCCCCGCTTTCGTGTCCTCCGATCCCTCCGTCATCACCGTGGACGGGGCGGGCCGGGTGCGGGGCCTCAAATACGGCAAGGCCACCGTCACCGCCAAGCTGCCCAGCGGCGCCAGAGCCACCATCCGCCTGACGGTGAAGGATCCGGGTGTCAAGACCAGTCAGACCCACATGGTGCTCTATCTGGACTCCTCCGCCTCCCTGACCGCCCAGGAGTGGCCCTCCACCGGGGCCCACGTGGACATGACCGTGTCCAACAGCAACCCCTCCGTGGTGGCCATCGCCGAGAACGGCGATCTGACCCCCAAGAAGCTGGGCTCCGCCACCATCACCTTCACTCACCCCAATGGAAACAGCGCCTCCTGCGTGGTGGAGGTGCGGGACTACGAGGTATACGAGATCCAGGTGACCCCCGAGGGGCAGTCCGTGGAAGCCGGGGCCACCCTGCAGATGACCGCCAACGTGCTCCACGCCCTGGCCTCCGACAAGTCCGTCGCCTGGTCCTCCTCCAATCCCAAGGTGGCCACCGTCAGCGCCACGGGCCTCGTGACGGGCCTTCGTCAGGGCTCCTGCCTGATCACCGCCACGGCCAAAAACGGCGTGAAGGGCTCCTGCCAGGTCAACGTAGAGGGCATACATTACCGGGCCCTGGTGATCACCGAGTTCGGCCTGGCGGAGCAGAGCAAGCACCTGGCCTTCGCCAATTACGCCAGCTCCAAGGTGTCCGCCGCCCTGCAGGGCCGGGGATACGACACCACTGTGTATTACAACTGGATGCCCAAGGCTCAGGTGCTCTCCCGGGTGTCGGAATTCGTGGCCCAGGCCGACGGCAACGACGTGACCTGCGTATACATCACGACCCACGGCGTAAACTATCAGGGGAAGTTCCATCTGGTGCTGCCCGGCTGGTACGAATCGGAAGGCAATATGGCCTACGCCATCTCCTCCCAGGAGCTGATGCAGGCTCTCTCCGGATATAAGGGACACCTGCTTCTGGTCCTCAGCGCCTGCAACAGCGGCGGATTTATACAGGAGCAGGGACCGGCACTGTCCTCTCTTAACGCCACCGTGCTCGCCTCCTCCCGCTTCGGGCTCTCCAGCGGCTGGTACAACAGCGCCTCCGTGAAGTACGACTTCATGAGCAGCGGCTTTGTGCGGGCCTTTGGATATGGCATTACCGGCGGCAAGCTGTCCAACCTGCCCGCGGACGGGAACTCCGACGGCAAGCTGTCCGCCAGCGAGGTGGCCCGCTCGGCCCAGAGCTACACCGCGTCTCAGGCCCGGTCCTATTTCGGCACGTCCAGCTTTGTGGGCGGGTTTGAGCCCCAGGTGCCCGTGATCCTGATTACGCACCCCGATCAGGTGCTTTATGAGCCGTAAACCGCCTTCGGGCGAACGGCGCATCTCATCCTCAAAAAGAAATGGAGGCTTTTTTATGAAACAGAGTAAGGTATGGCTCAGCGCACTGCTGGTATTGGCCCTCTTGCTGGCCCTGCCCGCAGCGTGGGCTGAGGACGTGGGAGACGAGACCATCTCCGTGCCCGTTCACTCCGTCTACGAGCGGGCCGCCCGCCCGGGACTGTATCTGGACATCCAGCTGGACAGCAGTACTTCCTCCCGTATGTCCACCCGCCTGGGGCAGATCATCGCCCGCTATCAGGACCGGTTCGACGACGAGACCACCGCGTCCACCGTCATCAAGGGCTGGTTCGATTCCACCCACTTCAATGTGGACTCCTTCTTCGTGGTCACCAGCGGCGCCTCCGGCTCGGTGCGGATCCCCGCGGACTACCTGCGGATGTACGACTTCGTGGCGGTGTGCGACGCGGACGGGCGGGCGCTTCTCTACCCCTTCCGCAACTACGAGCAGGATCTCTACTCCGATCTGTGCGACGCGGCCCTGCCGGTGATCTCCGAGCAGGTGGACGCCCTGCTGGATCCCTGCTTCCAGACCACCATGGGCAACGGCAATCTGGTCACCGAGGACATGCGCAGCAAGCTGGAAGTGGCCTACGACGAGCTCCGCTCCACCTTCGCCGTGACCATGGATGACGTGCAGAAGGCCTTTACCACCGAAACCCTCATCGACGGAAATCTGCCCGTGAGGGAGGCCATCGACCTGACCCGGGATCTGATCGTGGGCGAGACCGGCGATATGAAGCCCCTGAAGGTGGCCAACGAGAACACCAGCCAGGCCTGGTTCCGGCTGACCCTCTCCGGCAATGAGATGAGCGGCAGCAAGCTCTCCTCCCCCGTGTCCATTACCGAGATCCGCAATTCCGCCGCCGCTACGCCCACCCTGTGGCTCAACGAAGCCGGCGAGCTGATCTACGTGACCGCCTCCGAGGACGGTGTGTCCGCCGACGCGGCGGCCCTCACCCGCCTGCTGACCCAGCGGGGCGGTGAAGTGAATACCGCCGACGAGGGCACCGGGGCCCAGCCTGCCGTGTCCGAAAGCAACGGATCCTCCCACCTTCTGTGGTATATTCTGGCCGCTCTGGCCGTCATCGCCGTGGCCGCCGCGCTGTGGTACGCCCTGCGGGGCCGGGGCGCCAAGGGCGGACGCGCCAGGTATTCCTCCGGCGGCGGGGCCGTGACCGCTCAGTCTGACGCCGCTCCCAGCCAGACCGAAACCACCGACGTCACCGCCGCTCCCAAGGAGGACGAGGAGAAGTAACGGGGAGACGGAGGGAGACGGAGGAGGCGCTGAGGCCTACGCGGCCTCAGACTCCGCGCTTAAGGGCCTTAGGCCCTTAAGAATCCCTTCTTGCCGCCCTTTGGGCGGGGATAAATTGAACGAATATATGGAAATCCCGGCGTGGTGCAAATACCAAGCCGGGATCGTTTTATTGTTTGCTTATCAGATATTGAATTTCCTTTTGAGCCAGTCCAGCATATAGGTCTGAAGCTCCGGCACGGGCTTGTCCTCTGTGGGGGCGTCGTAGCCGCAGTGGCCGTAGCCCTCCAGCACGTACATCTCCGTGGCCTCTTTCCTGCGGCCGAAGTGCTCCAGCGTCTCCACCATCAGCCGGTTCTGCTGGACCCGGCAGGCCATGTCATGGTCGGCGCAGAGGATCAGGATCGGCGCGTCCGGGCCCGGCCCGGCCACGTGGTACAGCGGCGCGGTCTCGTCCAGCCGACACAGTCTGGAGTCCTCTCCTCTGTGCTTCAATACGTTAAAATGCACCGTGGGCTGGCCCGCGTCGAATATCCACCCGGCGACGTCGTCCGGCTTCATGCCGTGCTTGCCCAGGTACTGCCCGTCCAGGCACAGCATCATGGACAGATAGGCCCCCGCCGACGACCCGCCCACCACGATCTTTTTATCCGGAAAGCGCCTGGCCGCCGTGGCCACCGCGTCCGCCGCGTCCAGCACGCAGGCGGGCCAGGGCTCATCCTGCAAAAACCGGTATCCGGGCAGGATCAGCGTGACCCCCGCCGCCGTCAGGGCCGGGGCCAGGTGGGCGTTGTCCCGGGGCTTTCCCCCCTCCAGGCCGCCGCCGTGAAACCACACCAGGGCCAAATCTCCCTTTTCGGCCTCGTACACCGCCATAAATCCCTTTCCGCCCCTGATTTTCCTTTCCGCGATCATATTTCATCCCTCCTTGCCATAAGTATACCGCCAGCCCCGCTTCCCGTCAAGTCATTACGTCAATGAAATAAACAGTCCCAGCGCATCACCACTGGGACTGTCATATTGATATCAATTTGTCCCCGCCCGAAGGGCGGCAAGATGGGATTCCAAAGGGGCTGGCCCCTTTGGCGAGGAGTCTGAGGGGGCGAACGAAGGCACCCTGCAGTGCAGGAATCGTGCCGGAGAGAGCCCAATGAGCAAAGGAGTTTTTGAATATACGGATTTCAAAAACGACTATTGCGAATTGAGGACCGAGCAGCCCTCAGCGC
>CADAGW010000205.1 GCA_902787475.1 uncultured Eubacteriales bacterium | reverse complement strand
TACTTCCCGCCCCTTGAGGACGTGATTGAGCACAACCGGCAGGACGTGCTCACCATGGAGACGTTGATGGCGGAGCTGGGCCGGGTCTACGGACGGCCCGAGGACCTGGCGGAGCAAGTGGATCTGTTCAGCCTGGGCTGGGAAATGGAAAAGCAGAAGGACGCCCCCCTGGCCGGAGCGCTCTACGAAAAAGCCGCCGTGCCCCCGCCCAAGACCAGCCTCTCCGCCCTGGAGGGGCAGACATACGCCCGGGAGGCGGAATTGCGTCTGTGCCGCATACTCATCCGGCAGGGGAGAGGGGAGGAGGCCAGAGACCGCCTTGCCTCCCTTTGTGAAACCGCCGGCTGGGCCGCCCGCACGGAGATGGCCAAGCTGTGCGAGCACACTCTCAAGGACCTCCGCCAGGCCCTTCGCTACGCCCTGTTGGCCCAGGCGGACGCCGTCCGGCCCGCCGAGATCGAGGATTCCCGCCGCCGAGTTCAGCGGCTGACCCATAAATTGGAGGGATAAATATGGGACTGTTTGATGGTATCAAAGGAAAGCTGCTCTACCGCAAGGGCATGCTCAAGCACCGCGAGGCCACGGCCTTAAACGACCAGGGCCGCTATCAGGAGGCCAAGACCAAGTCCGACGAGGCCTATCAGGCCTACTGCCAGGCCTACGCCCTGGGCAACCGGGAGGCCCTCATGCTCATCGCCAAGGGCCTCATCGAGATGCGGGAGGGCCAGTTCGACAAGGCCAAGGCCTCCTTCCTGGAGGCGGACAAGATCAAGGGCATCAAGCCCGAGGAGCGGGCCCGCCTTCGCAACAACTACGCCATCCTCCTGTGGAAGATGGGCCGGCTGGACGACGCCATCGAGCAGATGCGCATCATCGAGCGGGCCGGCCGCACCTCCTTTGTCTACGGCACTCTGGGGTATCTTCTCATCGAGAAGGGCGAATACGACGAGGCCCTGAAGTTCAATCTCGATGGCCTTGACTACGACGACGAGGACAGCGTGGTGCTGGACAACCTGGGCCAGCTCTACATGCGCATGGGCGACAGGGAAAAGTCCCTTGAATACTTCCACAAGGCCCACGAGCGGAAGCCCAACCAGATCGACACCCTGTACTACCTGGCCAAGTACGCCGCCGAGGACGGCGACAAGGAAAAGGCCCGGGAGTACCTGGACAGGGCTCTCTCCACCAACTTCCCCGCCACCTGCACCGTGAGTCGGGCCGACGCCCAGGCTCTCCGGGACAGCCTCAACTGACGACTTGCCATACGCCCTGATGGAGGGAACGCTATGAAAAAGACCATTACCGCCATCCTCCGCCCGGACGATACCTGGTCCCGCCACAGCGAGGGGGCCTTCCTGCCCCTTCGCGACGGGCGGGTGCTCTTCGCCTACAGCCGCTTTTCCTCCACCTGGCAGGACGACGCCCCCTCCCATATCGCGGGCATGGTGAGCGGCGACGGCGGCGAGACCTGGTCCGAGCCCCGCGCGCTTTTGACCGCCCAGCCCTTCGGGGTCACCAACGTCATGAGCGTGTCCCTGATGCGCATGGCCAACGGCGACGTGGGACTTTTCTACATCGTCAAGCAGACCGAAACGATCAACCGCATCATGCTGGCCCGCTCCAATGACGAAGGGGAGACCTTTTACCGCCAGGTGGACTGCACCGCCTCCATCGCCCAGGGCTACTACGTCCTCAACAACGACCGGGTGATCCGCCTGTCCACCGGGCGCCTCGTCCTGCCCCTGGCCTATCACCGGGGCGGCCACTCCTCCCGGGGCGGCGTCCGCTTCGACGGCAGGTCCTATGTGGTCACCCTCCTTTCCGACGACGACGGCGAGACCTGGCGGGAGGGCCGGGAGGTGGTGTTCCCGCCCTTCACCCACACCACAACTGGCCTTCAGGAGCCGGGAGTGATCGAGCTTCAAAACGGCGTCCTCTACGGCTACGCCCGCACCGACCAGGGCTGCCAATACGAGTTCACCTCCTCAGACGGCGGCGATACCTGGACGGGGGCCCAGCCCTCGCCCTTTACCTCTCCCGCCTCGCCCATGAAGATCGCCCGTCACCCCTCGGGGCCCCTGTTCGCCTGCTACAACCCCGTGCCCGCCTACAACGGCCGCCCCATGGCCCCCGCCGGCTGGCACAGGACCCCCCTCACATTGACCCGGGCCCTACGCGACGGCGAACCCTTTTCTCCCTTCTTCCTCCTGGAGGACGATGAGGATCGGGGCTTCTGCTACCCGGCTATGTGCTTTGTCTCCCCCTCCCGGCTCCTTTTGGCCTACTGCAGCGGGGGAGAGGAGGACAAGGCGTGCCTGGCCCGACTCACTCTCTGCCGCCTGGACGAGGAAGAGTCCGGCGAAATGAGCCGTTAAATCTTTGTCAATTAAATATTAAAAAAAAAAACAAAAAACACTGGTATATTTCTTTCATCTGTGGTATACTATGAATGCAGAACCATAAAATGGCAAAACAAAGGAGCGTGTGTGGTGTTGAGAAAGAAACAATGCATTGCCATGCTGCTGGCCGGCGGCCAGGGCAGCCGTCTTGGTATCCTCACCAAGATCATGGCGAAGCCCGCCGTACCCTTCGGCGGCAAATACCGCATCATAGATTTCCCCCTTTCCAACTGCGCCAATTCCGGCATTGACGTGGTGGGCGTGCTGACCCAGTATCGTCCCTTGGAGCTGAACAGCTATATCGGCTCCGGCCAGCCCTGGGGTCTGGATCTCTCCAGCGGCGGCGTGTTCGTACTGCCTCCCTACGTCACCGGCAAGACCGGCGAGTGGTACCGGGGCACGGCCAACGCCATCTACCAGAACATCAGCTTCATCGAGCAATACGATCCCGATCACGTGCTGGTGCTCTCCGGCGATCACATCTATAAAATGGACTACGCCAAGATGCTGGCGGCCCACCTCAAAAACGACGCCGACGTGACCATCGCCGTGCGCAACGTGCCCTGGGAGGAGGCCAGCCGCTTCGGCATCATGAACACCGACGACGACAACCGCATCTTCGAGTTCGAGGAGAAGCCCAAGAACCCCAAGAGCAACCATGCCTCCATGGGCGTGTATATCTTCCGCTGGCCCGTCATGAAGAAATACCTGATGGAGGACGAGGCCAACCCCAATTCCCAGAACGACTTCGGCAAAAACATCATTCCCACCATGCTGGGCGACGGCAAGCGGCTCTTCGCCTACGCCTTCGACGGCTACTGGAAGGACGTGGGCACCATCGAGAGCCTGTGGGAGGCCAACATGGACCTGCTTGAAAAGCATCCGGCCTTCGACCTGTCCGACCGCTCCTGGCGGGTCTACGCCCGCAACCCGGTGCTCCCGCCGCACTACATCTCCAATTCCGCGGTCCTGGACGACTCCCTGGTGTCCGAGGGCTGCGACGTCCGCGGCAACGTGACCCACAGCGTGCTCTTCGCCGGCTCCACTGTGGACGAGGGCGCCACCGTTAAGGACTCCATCGTCATGCCCGGCGCCAGGGTCGAATCCGGCGCGGTGGTGGATCACGCCATCATCGGTGAAAACAGCGTGGTGCGGCCCGGCTGCCGCGTGGGCGAGGATCTGGGCGCCACCGTGCGCATCGCCCTGGTGGGCGAAAACACCGTCCTGCCCCAGGACTTCGTGGTCAAGCCCGGCGATCAGATCGACAACGACGCGCTCTCTCAGGAAAGGAGTGTGGAAGCATGAAAGATACCATGGGCGTGATCTACACTTCCCAGAATGATCTTTCCCTGCGGGAGCTGACCGTCTCCCGTTCCGTGGCGGCCCTGCCCGTGGCCGGGCGCTACCGGCTCATCGACTTTACCCTGTCCAACCTGGTCAACAGCGGCATCCGCAACGTGGGCATCATCATGCAGCGGAACTACCATTCCCTCATGGACCACATCGGAAGCGGCATGGAGTGGGATCTGCATACCCGCACCGACGGCCTGCACATCCTGCCCCCCTTCCTCACCCGCGAAAACGTGGGCACCTACGAGGGCATACTGGACGCCCTCTACTCCAACATGGGCTATCTCACCCGTTCCACCCAGACCTACGTCATCCTCACCAGCAGCAAGACGGCGCTGAACGTCACCTTCGACGACATGCTCCGCTTCCATGAGGATTCCGGCAACGACATCACTCTGATGTACAGTCCCAAGGCCCACGACGAGGTGGACAACACCCCCACCCTGACCCCCCGCCACGTCTACATGGACGTGGACGACTACGGCCACGTGCGGGACATCGAGATCGGCCCCAGCGCCCCCTCCTCCAACAATTTCTACATCGACGTGATGCTTCTTAAGCGCAGCCTGCTCCTTCAGATGATCGACCAGGCCCACGCCCACGGCATGCACGACTTAAACCGAGACTTCCTCCAGCGCTACATCCGCAGCGGCCTCTTCCGGGTGGGCGGCTACTGCTTCCGCGGCTACAACCGCCGCATCGCCACCATCAACTCCTACTACCGCTTCAACATGGACCTGCTCCGTCCCGAGGTGCGCCGACGAGATGCCCGCCCACTACCTCTCCGGCTCCTCCGCCAAGAATTCTCTCCTGGCCGACGGCTGCGTGATCGAGGGCACGGTGGAAAACAGCATTCTCTTCCGCGGCGTGCACGTGGGCCCCGGCGCGGTGGTGCGCGGTGCCATCCTCATGCAGGGCGTGGAGATCGGCGCGGGAGCCCAGGTGGAAAACGTGATCCTGGACAAAGACGTCACCGTCAAGTCCGGATCCCGCCTCATCACCCCGTCGTCCTATCCCATCGTCATCGGCAAGGGCCAAACCATCTGACCGAATCCTGAGCGCCGGCGGGATTCATTCCCCCGGCGCGCTCTTTCTTTTCAATTCAATCGGAGGTGTATTCTATGAAAATCCTTATGGCAGCGTCGGAGGTCATGCCCTTCGTCAAAACGGGCGGCCTGGCCGACGTGATGGGCGCTCTGCCCAATAAACTGGCGGAAATGGGAGACGACGTGCGGGTGGTACTGCCCCTGTACCGGGACGTGGCCGCCAAGTGGAAGGACAAGCTGGAGCATGTGCTCTACTTCTACGTGCATCTGGGCTGGAGACGGCAGTACTGCGGCGTGGAAAAGCTGGTCTACAACAAGGTCACCTACTATTTCCTGGACAACGAGTACTACTTCGACCGCCCCTACATCTACGGCGTGGGCGGCGACGAGGGCGAGCGGTTCACCTTCTTCTGCAGAAGCGTCCTTGAGATGCTCTCCCGTGTGGACTTTATTCCCGACGTGCTCCACTGCCACGACTGGCAGACGGGCCTGATCCCGGTGCTGCTCAACGCCCAGTACCGGATCCTCCCGCCCTACAAAAACATCCGCACCGTGTTCACCATCCACAACCTCCAGTTCCAGGGCATCTTCCCCATCCGGGAGATCGAGGACTACGTCTCCCTGGGCGACTGGGCCTATACCAGCGACAATCTGGAGTTCTACGGCCAGTGCTCCTTCATGAAGGGCGCTCTCCGCTTCTCTGACCAGATCACCACCGTCTCTCCCACCTACGCCGAGGAGATCCGCACCGCCTACTACGGCGAGCGGCTGGACGGGCTGATCCGGGCCCGCTCCGCCGACGTCACCGGCATATTGAACGGCATCGACACCACCCTCTACAATCCCAAGCTGGATCCGGAGATCAAGGCCAACTATTCCGCCACCAAGTTCTCCGGCAAAAAGATCAACACCAAGGCCCTGCGGGAGGAGCTGAGCCTGGAGGACGATCCCTCCGCTCCCATCATCGGCATGGTCTCCCGCCTCTCCAGCCAAAAAGGTCTCGACCTGGTGGAGTGCGTGCTGGGCGAGATCATGAACACCGGCGCGCAGCTGGTGGTGCTGGGCAAGGGCGAGGAGAGGTACGAGCAGCTCTTTGACTGGGCCCAGTGGAAGTACGCCGGACGGCTGGCCGCCCGCATCGAGATGAACCAGGCCCTCCCAGATCATCGCCCTGCGCTATGGCACCCTGCCCATCGTCCGGGAGACCGGCGGCCTCAGGGACACCGTTTTGAGCTACAACGAGTTCACCGGCGACGGCAACGGCTTCTCCTTCCTCAACTACAACGCCCACGACATGCTCCACGTCATCGAGCGGGCCGTGCGCATCTGGAAGGAAGACCAGAAGACCTGGAAGAAGCTGGCCAAGCGGGCCATGGGCGAGGTCTACGATTGGGACCGCTCCGCCCAGGCCTACCGCGAGGTCTACGAAAAGGCTATGAAATAAGGAGACGCCCATTTCACACAGGCGTATATCCTCCACACAAAACCCGCATGGACTGCTGCCTTGCCGCAACAGTCCATGTTGTGTATCAAGCAACCTCCACCCTCTCCGCCATCGAAACCAACCAGCCAAACCATTTACCTCCCTTACTGCCCATCCCCCATAACAGCAGTACGGAGCATACATGGAATGCTGTGTCATTGCGAGGGCGAAGGTCGGCACCCGCCAGTGGGGCGCACGCAGCCGCCGCCCAGTGGGCGAAATGCGGCGGAGTAAGCCCAATGAGCAAGGGAGCTTTTGGATAT
>CADAGW010000204.1 GCA_902787475.1 uncultured Eubacteriales bacterium | reverse complement strand
GGCCACCAAGAAAGGAAAACAACACTATGACAATAAAAAACATATCTGCATGGGACAAGGGCATCACGTCGCTGAAGGGAATAGAGTACCTGCCGCATGTACAGAATATCTACTGCCAGAACAACAGCCTGCCCTTTTTAAGCCTTGCGGGCTGCGGGCAGCTGAAGACCCTGAACGCTCAGGACAATCTTCTCCTGGCCGTGAACCTGACCGGGTGCGACCAGCTGACGTCCCTGAACCTGGGAAACAACCGGCTGACGGCCCTGCCCGACCTGACCGGCTGCGCCCAGCTGTCCGCCCAGGACACCAGCTTCCAGGGCAACGAGTTTGAGGAAGAGGATCTGACCCTTCTGCCCCAGCAGCTCAAGGACGATCCCCAGTGGGTGGCCGCCCAGATCACCGTGGACAGCGCTCTTCTGCCCAGCGGCGAGGCGGAGCCCGTCAGCGAAGAGGAGCCGGAGTACGACCTGACCAGCCTTGGCGACATACTCACCAACCGGCAGGGCAGCGTGTGGCCCTACGAGGCGGCGGCCTCCCGGGAGACGGAGGGCTGGGCCATGGTGGTGTCCGCCCTGCCCAACAACGAAAAGTATCACCAGAGGAACCTGACGCTCAGCACCAACACCCTTCTGGAGATGCAGGAGGCGGGGTATTATGAGATCGCCCTGCGCATGAACGACGTGGCGGTGTTTATCCCCATTTCGGAGCTTCTGGAGGTGGACGCTGCGTCCTTTACGCTGCTGATCGCCCCCATGGCCAGCGACGAGTGGAACGACGCGGAGAAGGCCGCCTTAAACGGCCGGGAGCTTCTGTCCACGGCCTGCCGCTATCGGGCCGTCAGCGTCAAATCCAGCGTGCAGGACAACATCACCGACGCCCTGGACGGGCTGGTGGTGCGGGCCTATACCTCCACGCCCCAGTCGCCGGAGGCGGTGCGCCTGTTCCGGGTGTCCAACCAGGAGGCCACCCAGGGCGATACCACCTACTACGTGCCCTCCCGCACGGACCTGGGGGAGAATTCCGTGTTCGCCGCGGATCTCTCCGGAGCGGGAAGCGGCCTGATCGGCCTGGTGACGGTGTCCGACTGACCCAAAGGATGCGGGGAGATATGCCGCGCTCGGCCTGTCTCCCCGGTTTTATTATTTCATAAAGGACGAAAAGCATATGTATGTGAGCACCCGATCCAAGGCGCGGCCGGTGCGCGCCTCCCAGGCCATATTCGAGGGGATCGCCCCGGACGGCGGGCTGTATACCCCTGTGGATCTGGGAGAAAAGAGGCTGGAAGCGGAGACGGTATTGTCCCTTTCGGCGGAGGAAATATGGGTAAGGACCCTCTCCTGCCTGCTGGACGATTACAGCGAGGAGGAGCTGCGCGGGATCGTGCGGGAGGGCTACCGGGGGAAATTTGAGACGGAGGATCTTACGCCCACGGTGAAGGTGGGAGACAGCTGGGTATTGGAGCTGTTCCGGGGGCCCACCTGCGCCTTTAAGGACCTGGCCCTGTCCCTTCTGCCCCGGCTGATCACCCGGGCCCGGGAAAAGGTGGGGTCGGGCGAACAGGTGATGATACTCACCGCCACCAGCGGAGACACCGGCAAGGCGGCCCTCAAGGGCTTTGAGGACGTGGAGGGCACCTCCATCGCCGTGTTCTATCCCCACGGCGGGGTCAGCGACGTGCAGAAGGCCCAGATGGTGACCCAGACGGGGCACAACGTGCGCGTGTGCGCGGTGAAGGGGAATTTCGACGACGCCCAGACCGGGGTCAAATCCATATTCGCCCACGAGCAGGCAAACGGCTGGGCCCGGGAGAAGGGCGTGAGATTGTCCAGCGCCAACTCCATCAACCTGGGGCGGCTGGCCCCGCAGGTGGCGTATTATTACAAGGCCTACGCCGACCTGGCCAGGTCCGGCGCCATACAGGTGGGCGAGAAGGTGGACTTCGTGGTGCCCACCGGGAACTTCGGCGACATACTGGCCGGGGAGTTCGCCCGGCGGATGGGCCTGCCCGTGGGGCGGCTGGTGTGCGCCTCCAACGCCAACCGGGTGCTGACGGACTTTATACGCACCGGCACATACGACCGGCGGCGGGAATTCCACAAGACCCTCTCCCCCTCCATGGACATATTGGTGAGCAGCAACCTGGAACGGTATCTGTTCCTGGCCAGCGGCATGGATACGGACCTGGTGGCGGACATGATGAAGCGGCTCCGGGAGGACGGGATCTATACCGCGCCGGAGAGCGTGATGAGGGAAATGAAGGCCCGCTTCTGGGCCGGGTGCGCAGGCGACGCGCAGACCCTTGACACCATCGGCCGGGTGTACAAAGAGACCGGCTACCTGATGGACACCCACACGGCGGTGGCCTGGCGGGTAATGGAGGAATACCGCCGGGAGGCCGGAGACGGGAGAAAAACGGTGGTGCTGTCCACCGCGTCGCCCTTCAAATTCCCCGCGGCGGTACTGAAGGCCCTGGGGCAGAGCGAGCCCGCGGACGGCTTTGCCGCCATGGAGGCGCTGGAGAAATATACCGGCATACGGGCCCCGGAGCCGCTGAGAACGCTCAAGGCCATGCCCGTGCGGCACAGGGACGTGACCGAAAAAGATGGGATGCTGGGATACATACAGAATTTGATCTGAACGCAAAAAGAGAGGCGAAACATCCTCTCTTTTTTGTTTGGGATCGCTTTAGTCCTCCAGCACCCGCCCGTCGCAGGAGAGGGTCACCACCCGCCAGGGAATGAACCTGCCGCTCTGGCGCAGGGCGTTTTCCGCGGCCAGCCGGAGGCCGCCGCAGCAGGGCACCTCCATGCGCACCACGGTGAGGCTTCGGATGTCGTTGGCGGAGAGGATCTCCCGCAGCTTCTCCGTGTAGTCCCCCTCGTCCAGCTTGGGACAGCCGATGAGGGTCACGCGGCCCTTCATGAATTCCTCGTGCATGCCGGCGTAGGCGTAGGCGGTGCAGTCGGCGGCGACGAGCAGCCTGGCCCCGTCGTAGAAGGGGGCCCGGACGGGGGCCAGCTTGATCTGCACCGGCCACTGGGCCAACCGGGAGACGGGGGCTCCGGCAGGGGCGGGGACATCGTCGGTCAGGCGGCGGTTCAGATCCCGCATGCGGGAGCCGGGACAGCCGCCCGCGGGGTGAGGATGGGCGGCCGGGTCCTTGGGGCCCTCTTGAGCGTGTTGAGCCGGTTCCGGAGCGGGGGCCTTTTGGGCGGCCTGCACCGCCTCCGGGTCGTAGTCCGGGGCCTCCCGGGTCTCAAAGGTGATGGCCCCGGTGGGGCAGTTGGGCAGGCAGTCGCCAAAGCCGTCGCAGAAGCTCTCCCGGGTCAGCCTGGCCTTGCCGTTCACCATCTCGATGGCCCCCTCGTGGCAGGCGGCGGCGCAGGCCCCGCAGCCATTGCACTTTTCCTCGTCTATATGGATGATTTTGCGGATCATGTTTCTCTCCCCTTTTCTTGACTTCATGGCATCAGTATAGTATACTGGACGGGAAAATTCCGTGGTTACAACCACATTTTGGAGAAAAATATGGATATGGGATATCTGATGGGTACCCGGCTGTTCCGGGGAATGGACGAAAAAGAGATCGGGGCGTGCCTCGCCGCGCTGGACGGGCGGGAAGGGCGGTACGACAAGGGCGAAATGCTCCTGCGGGCCGGGGACGACGCCCGGGAGATGGGACTGATGCTCTCGGGCCGGGCCACGGTGGAGAACGTGGACATATGGGGAAACCGGACTCTGCTCAGCCCCATCGCCCCGGGGGACTGCTTCGCGGAGACCTACGCCATGCTGGGAGGCATGACCCTCCTTGTGGACGTGTGCGCCGCGACGGACTGCCGGGCTCTTTTTCTGCGGGCGGCGGGCCTGCGGGGCTGCGGGGCGGCCTGGGCCCGGAAAATGACGGAGAACCTGCTGGGCATATCCCTTCACAAAAACCTGGCCCTGTCTACCCGGTCCTTCCACACCGCGCCAAAGAGCCTGCGGGGGCGGGTGGCGGCGTATCTGGGCACCGTGGCCATGCAGAGGGGGAGCCGGGAATTTGACATCCCCTTCGACCGGCAGGAGCTGGCGGACTATCTGTCCGTGGACCGGAGCAGCCTGTCCAAGGAGCTGAGCAGGATGCGGGACGAGGGGATCGTGGCGTTCCGGAAGAACCATTTCTGCCTGTTGAAGGGGCCGGAGGAGTGATCAAACGGCGTCACTTGTCCTGCTTTTGAGCCGGTTCAGGCACTCCCGGGCGTCCTTTTCGCCCTGTGAGGCGAAGGAACGGGCCCGGACGGGGTCACCAGGGGCCGAGGACACAGCCCGCCGGAAGGGCCCCCAGGCCCCGGAGAACCCGAAGGGCCGCGGGCGAGGAAAAGGGCGCAGACGGCGGCCTCCGCCAGGAAATTGACCAGCTGGAAGCGGGGGCTCGTCGTGGCGGAGCATGCGAAGAAGCAGCGCGGACAGGGCCAGATCGGGCCGCAAGACTGGCCCCGACAAAGACAGGCCTGCGCCGATGGCGGCGGTCATGGCCGCGGCCAGCGCCGCCAGGGGGAATATCCGCGGACAGGGAAGGAAGGAGGCGTGGTGGGCCCAGCAGTCCGCCGGGCCCGGGCGCTTCACGGCG
>CADAGW010000203.1 GCA_902787475.1 uncultured Eubacteriales bacterium | reverse complement strand
CACCGCCAAGGGCATGGCCTTTGTGAAGGCCGCGGCGGCCAAGACCATACCGGGTATCGATTACCGAAACAGCATACGGAACTTCGCGGGCGTCAGGGCCAACACGGACAAGGACGAGTTCATGATCGGCGTGGCGGCGGAGCGGTTCGTGGATCTGGCGGGCATCAAGAGCCCGGGGCTCACCTCCGCGCCGGCCATCGCAAAGGAATGCGCAAGGCTCCTGGAGGAGTGCGGCCTGAAGCTGGAAAGAAATGAAAAGGCCGTGACCACCCGGAAAAAGGTGGTGTTCAAGGAGCTGTCCGAGGAAGAAAAGAAGGAAAAGATCAAAGAGAATCCCCTCTACGGCCGGGTGATCTGCCGGTGCGAGACCATCACGGAGGGGGAGATCGTGGAGGCCATACACTCTCCCATACCGCCGGTGAGCGTGGACGGCGTGAAGCGGCGGGCGGGCAGCGGCATGGGCCGGTGCCAGGGCGGCTTCTGCGGGCCCCGGGTGGTGGAGATACTGTCCAGGGAATTGGGCATCAGCCCCCTGGACGTGCTCCAGGACGGCGAGGGGAGCCGGATACTCATGAGCGAGACCAAGCGGGAGGTGAAGGCGTGATGTACGATCTGATCGTGATCGGAGGCGGCCCGGCGGGACTGGCCGCGGCCAACAGCGCCTGGCGGCAGGGGCTTGGGAAAATCCTCATCGTGGAAAGGGACAAGGAGCTGGGGGGCATACTCAACCAGTGCATACACAACGGGTTTGGGCTTCACCGGTTTAAGGAAGAACTGACCGGGCCGGAGTACGCCAGGCGGTTTATGGACATGCTCTCTGACACGGGGGTCGAGACCCTCCTGGACGCCATGGTGCTGGAGATCCGGAGGGACAAGTCCGTGGCGGTGGTCAGCGCGGCGCGGGGATATGAGGTCATCGGGGCCAAGTCCATCGTCCTGGCCATGGGCTGCCGGGAGAGGACCCGGGGGGCCATAGGCATACCCGGGCACCGGCCGGCGGGCGTGTTCACCGCGGGCAGCGCCCAGCGGTATCTGAACATGGAGGGCTACATGGTGGGCCGCCGGGTGGTGATACTGGGCTCCGGCGACATCGGATTGATCATGGCCCGGCGCATGACGCTGGAGGGGGCCAAGGTGCTCTGCTGCGTGGAGGTGATGCCCTATTCCGGCGGACTGACGAGGAATATCGTGCAGTGCCTGGAGGATTGGGACATACCCCTGTATCTGAGCCACACCATTACCGACATCCGGGCGGAAAACGGCCGGGTGAGCCACGTGACGGTGATGCGGGTGGACGAAAAGCGCAATCCCGTGCCGGGGACGGAAATGGAATTCGACTGCGACACGGTGCTTCTGTCCGTGGGGCTGATCCCCGAAAACGAGCTGACCCGGGCGGCGGGGATCCGGATGGATCCCAGGACCAACGGGGCGGTGGTGTATGAGAACATGGAGACCAGCCTGCCCGGCGTGTTCGCCTGCGGAAATGTGGTACACGTGCACGACCTGGTGGACTACGTGTCCGCCGAGAGCGAGAGGGCGGGCGAGGCCGCGGCCCGGTATGTGAAGGGGCTGGATCAGGAAGAGGCGGCCCTGGACGTGAAGAACGGAGCGGACGTGGGCTATACCGTGCCCCAGAGGATCCGGGTGGGCCGGGTGGAAAAGGCCGCGGACGTGTTTTTCCGGGTGAGACGGATATTTGGAAAGAGCCGGATCGAAGTGTCGGCGGGCAGCAGGGTCATCGCCCAGTTCAAACGGGAGCATATGGCCCCGGGCGAGATGGAGCACATTCTGCTGAGCCGGAAGGCGCTGGATATGGCCGGGGGAGAGACGATAGAGGTGTCTGCGCGGGAGGCGGAGTAGATGAAGGAATTGGTGTGCATCGTGTGTCCCCGGGGCTGCCGCCTGCGGGTGGACGAGGAGAACGGCTGCGCCGTGACGGGCAATTCCTGCCCCCGTGGCGCGGAGTACGGCAAAAACGAGGTGAGCAACCCCACCAGGGTATTGACCAGTACGGTGAGGATCGAGGGCGCCCGGTACAGGCGGTGCCCGGTCAAGACCCGCACGGCGGTGCCCAAGGGGAAGCTGATCGAGATCATGGGGCTGTTAAACGGCGTGGAGGTGACCGCCCCCGTCAAGACCGGGCAGGTGGTGCTGCCTGACGCCGCGGGAACGGGCGTGGACGTGGTGGCCACGAAGGATATGTAGGGAGGCGTGGGGAGACGCTGGGCGCTGCTCCTCAATTCGCAATAGTCGCTTTTGAAATGCGCATATTCAAAAGCTCCTTTGCTCATTGGGCTTACTCCGCCGCATATCGCCCACAGGGCGGCGGCTACGTGCGCCCCCAGACCTGCGCCAAAGGGCCCAGGCCCTTTGGAATCCCTTCTTCCGCCCTTCGGGCGGGGACATAATGGATAGGACTATGACAGAGGGGCCGCGGAAGCGGCTTTTCTGCTGCGCGGGGGAATTATGACGGTAACGTGGCAGATGTATGCCATTGTGTGTCCGCTGGTGTTTCTGGCGGCCACGGTGGACGCCATTGGCGGGGGCGGCGGGCTGATCTCCCTGCCGGCCTATCTGATGGCGGGGCTGGATCCGGTGACGGCCTCCGGGTCCAACAAGCTGTCGGCGTCCTTTGGGTCGCTGATGGCCAGCGTGAAGTATCTGCGCAGCGGAAAGCTGCTGTGGAAGCCGTCGCTGATGGCGGTGCTGGGGGCGCTGCCCGGAGCCTTCGCCGGGGCGGAGCTGTTAAAGCGGGTGCCCGAGGACTTCGCCCGGAAATTCATGCTCTTTGCCATACCGGTGGTGGCGGTGATGCTGCTGATCAAGCGGGAGTTCCCCGCCCGGAGCCGGGAGATGACGTGGAAAAGGCTGGCGGTATGCTATTTGATCGGGCTGGGGTGCGGTGTGTACGACGGCTTTTTCGGCCCCGGGGCGGGTACGCTGATGATATTGGGGCTGAGCTGGTGCGCGGGGCTGGACGCGGTGACGGCCTCCGGCAGCGCCAAGGTGGTGAACCTGGCGTCCAACGTGGGGGCCCTGTCCTCCATGATCGCGGGGGGACGGGTACTCTACTCCCTGGCGGCTCCGGCCATCCTCTGCTCGCTGGCGGGCGGGTATCTGGGATCATATCTGGCCATACGAAAGGGTGCCAGGCTCATACGCTGCGTGATGCTGGGCGTGCTGGCGCTTTTGATGGCGCGGCTGGCGGCGGAGTATTTTGGCGGATAAGGCAAAACACGTCCCGATTCACGAAAAAATGTACGTCGTCTGACATGGTGAAATCAATTTCATACGTTTCGTGCATGTGCGTTTTGTCAATGGGACTCCCATAGCCTGGCAGACAGCGGACATATTTTGGTCAAGATATGGGTATACGATTTCCTTTTTCCGGTGTATAGTATATATGCCGCAGGGGGTTATACCTGTAAGGGAGTGAGATCATGGTGCATATCGAGTTGGAGCGGTATTTGGAGGATATCGAAGCCCGTCTGGACGAGGAACAGGAGAGGCGGATCCAGGCGGACTGGCGGGCGTGGATCCATCATGAAAACAAGACCGGGCCTTATGTCGTCGCGCGGCGCAGGCCGATCCCTCCGAAAATGGAATGGCCGCACGTCAACATCAACGACGCCATCGCAGACGATACGCTGGCCATTTACCGCGAGCTGGAGAGCGTCAACAACACGCTGGCGAGGGGGGAGGCAAGCATTCTCCGAGTGAGGCCCAATTACGGCGTGGGCAATGTGGCTTCCAGCTTTGGAGCGGAAACCTTTGTGATGCCGCGGGAAACGGATACATTGCCAAACGTCCGGGCGCTAAGCGAAGACGAGGCCATGTCTCTCATGGACAAGCCGATCCCGGACGCGACAGCGGGCAATCTGGCTTCCATCATGCGATTTGCCAGAAACTACAAGAGGATACAGGAGCAGTATCCCAAGATCGCGAAATACATCCGGGTGGAGCAGCCTGACTTTCAGGGGCCGATGGATAATCTGGAGCTGATCATGGGCAGCAGCGCGGTGTTTTATGGCCTGTATGACGACCCGGATTCCATACACGTATTGCTTGACAAAATCACGGGGGCGATGGAGCGGTTCTTTGACAGCTGGCTGGCCATGTTTCCGGAAAACCGGGCGTATGCCAACTACTTTATGCATGTGGAGGAGGGCACTGTATGCATCCGGGACGACAGCGCCATGAATCTGTCCCCGGAGATGGTTTCCGAGTTTATCGTTCCGTATGACGGACGGCTTTTGAAAAAGTACGGCGGGTTTATCCATTTCTGCGGCCGGGGCGATCACTTTATCGACCGCCTGGCGAAAATGGAAGGGCTGACGGGGTTCAATATGTCCCAGCCCCATCTGAACGATATGGAAACCATATACAAATGCACCATTGACAGAGGGATCCATTTGGGCATCACGGCGCAAATAGAGGCGCCCCGGGGGCATGACAATACAAACCTGATTATCTTTTCGTGAAAACCGATGTGGGAAAAGGGATCCCCGCGGGAGGAGGAGCTGATCGGTACTGGATGTGACATGGGACTGGACTATGCGGAGTATTTGCGGGAAATCAGGGGGAAGGATGAGGAATACTCCCTATTTCCGGG
>CADAGW010000202.1 GCA_902787475.1 uncultured Eubacteriales bacterium | reverse complement strand
GTGACCAGGCCGCTTTCGTCCACCGAGGCCACGTTTTTGTTGGACGAGGCGTATTTGACCGAATCGTCGGCGGTGGCGGGGGTGACGGTGTGGGTGAGCTTCAGCGGCGTGCCGATATATACCACTGTGGTGCCGGTCTGGCCCATGACGATCCCGGTGGGCTTGGAGGGGTCAAACACCTTCAGGGTAAAGCTGGCGGATTTGCCCTTGTTGGTGACGGCCTTAATGGTGGTGGTGCCCTCCTTCAGGGCCGTCACGGTGCCGTGCTCGTCCACCCTGGCCACGCTTGAATAGGTGGAGGAAAACCGCGCCGTCTCCCCGGAGGGGATGCTGGTCACGTGCACCGTCAGGCTGTCGCCCAGGGGCAGGCGGACGGTGCCGCTCTGATCCAGGGTGATGCCCGCGGCCATGGCCGCGCCCGTGGCGAGGAGCAGGAGAATGAGGGTCCATATCAGCGCTTTTTTCATAGCGAACACGTTCCTTTCGGGTCAGGAGAGGAAAACGGCAAAGAAAGGATCAGGCCTTTTTGGCCTTCTTGCGGGATTTGGACTTGGAGGAGGGCAAAAGCCGGGGCAGTTTCTTGAGCGCGTAGCGGGCCACGGGGCGGGCGCAGAAGGCGAATACGGTGCCCAGGATCGCGCCGGCGAGCACGTCCGTGGGGAAATGGACGCCAAGGTAGAGCCGGGAGAAGCCGATGAGCACGGCGAGCACGATGGCGGCAGCGCCCCATTTGCGGTTATAGAGGAATATGCTCACCGCGGCGGCGAAGGAGGCCTGGGTGTGGCCGGAGGGGAAGGAGAAGTCGGAGAGCTCCTTGACCAGAAGGGCGTCCTTGAGCCCCTGGTCGATCCAGTAGGGCCGGTCCCGGGCCACCAGGTTTTTGAGCAGTCCGTTGCCCACGATGAGTCCGAAGATCATGGCGATCATGGCGGTGAGGCCCATGCGGCGGGTCTTTTTGAAGCAGCACAGCGCGATGGCCACCACGATCCAGAACCAGCCCGCGTCGCCCAGGAAGGTGATCTTGGTCATGATGAAGTCGAGCCAGGGGGCGTGGATGTTCTGGAGGCTTTTGAGTATGTTCAGTTCTGACAGATTCATGGGTACACTCCTCTACATAATAACTCAATGATATTATACATCAAAACGGGGAGGCGCGCAATACATTTGACGAAAAAACCAAAGCATGATATAATGAACATTTGAAAGAAGGATGCGCATGACCCCCATTTATCTCTCCACGGGTACCTTTACCGGCCGGATCAACGGGCGGAACGTGAGACTGCTCTCGGATCATTGGCGCAGATTTGAGGCCGACGGGTTCGAGCTGATGGTGTTCGAGGAAATGTATGACCGGATGGCCGAATTGGCCACACTGTATCGGGGCATACCCATACGGGTGCTCCACGCGGACAAGCGGATCGGGGACCTGATCTCCCATGCGGACGGGTTCGGGGCGGCCAGGGACATGGCCCGGGTGAACGCGGAGTTTGCCCTGTCGGTAGGCGCAAATCGGATGGTGATCCACGGCTGGGGCATACCGGAGAGCGACAAGTGCCCCGAGAGGAGCTATGAGCGGATCCTCACGATCGACAGGATGTGCCGGGAGATGGGAGTGGAGATGCTCCTTGAAAACTGCTGCTGCGTGGAGGAGGATCCCTTGACCCACTTTGGAAGGCTGGCACAGATGGACGGGGACATCCATTTTATCGTGGACACCCGGCCCGCCCAGTTCCACAGAGAGCTGAAAGAGACCCTTCAAAGCCCGGTGTTCGCCCAAAGGGTCAGGCACATGCACATAAACGACTACGCCGGGGGGTATAAGGACTGGAAGAGCCTCTACCCCATCCCCCAGCCCGGAAAAGGCGATATCAACTGGGGCATGGTGTTTTCGTGTTTGAGGGATGTGGGCTACGGGGGCACGGTGACGCTGGAGGCCCCGTCGATGATGGCAGAAGGCGTGGACGACGCGACTCTCAACGGCACCCTGCGGTTTTTGCGGAATAATCTTGGCCCGGCCCGGAGGCGTGACAGATGAAGATCAAGGAAGAGATCGGCACCGTCCGGTCTGAACTGGACGCGGCCATGGGGCCCAAGAAGCCGGACAAACGGAGCCGGGCCCAGAGGATCGCCACCCGGATATTCTTTATCGTGGGCGTGGCGGGCGTGGCGCTGATGGTGTGGCAGCTGGACATCACCAGGGTGGACTGGCCCAATCTGGTGCGGCACATGCCGTATTGGATCCCGGCGCTTCTGCTGCTGTGGGCGGCGATATACGGGGTGCACGCCCTGTCGTACCGGCTGATACTGGGTGAGGACGGGGATAAGGTGCCTTTTCACAGGCTGTACCGGATCACCGTGTCCTGCTTTGCCATCAACAACGTGACCCCCATAGGGTTTATGGGGGGCGAGCCCTACCGGATACTGGAAATGACGCCCTATGTGGGCGCGGCCAAGGCGGCGGCGTCCACGGTGACGTACACGGTGCTCTTCGGCATATCCCACGCCCTGTTGTGGGTGACGGGATGCGGGGTGTATTTTCTATTGCTGGACGCGGCCAGGAGCGTGGTGCGGAGCGTGGTGTTCGCTCTGGTGGGCGTGTTCTTCGCGGCGCTGTCGCTGGTGGTGCTTTTGTCCCGCCGGGAGGGGCTGGTGACAAGGGCGGTAAACGGGCTCACCCGTCTGCCGTTTGTCGGGAAATATATATCCCGGCTGAGGGACAGGCACCAAGAGACCATCGCGGGGGTGGACCGGGAGATCGACTTTTTCCACCGGCACAGGGGCATGTTTTACATGACGGTGCTCTTGGAGTACGCCGCCCGGCTCATGGAGGCGGTGGAGCTGTATATGATATTCTGGTTTCTGGGGGACAAGATGCCCTACGCCCACGCCCTGTTCGCCCTGTCCACGGCGTCGCTGGTGGGGAACGCCCTGTTCGTGATCCCCATGCAGCTGGGCTCCCGGGAGGGCGGCGCGGTGATGGCCATAGAGTGGCTGGGGCACGAGGCGTCCCTGGGCGTGAGCGCGTCCCTTCTGTGCCGGATCCGGGAGATCGTGTTTACGGCCATCGGGATCGGGGCGCTGGTGATCAGAAAGAAGAAGCAGGAGTGACCCCTCATCAGTCAGCCTTCGGCTGACAGCTTCCCCCAAGGGGGAAGCCATTGCCATGGCGCTTCATGGTATGAAAAAGCCGCCGTGTTCAGAGGATGAACGCGGCGGCTTTCGTATGGGGCAAATGTCAGTCCCGTATGACCTCCTTGACGAAGTCCACGGGGGATTCGTCGGTGATCTGGTTGCCGGATATGTCGATCCATTCGAGCTTGGTCAGGCCCGCGAGGACGCTGATGTCGGTGATCCGGTTGCTCTCGATGTCCAGGCTCGTAAGCTCCGTAAGACCCGCTATGGGGGTCAGGTCCGACACCTGGTTTTTGTAGAGGCTCAGCTCCTCCAGGCGGGTGAGGCCGGAGATGGGAGCGAGGCTGGTGATCCGGTTGTTTCCGATCCTGAGGACGAAGAGGCCCGTAAGGCCGGAGAGGGGCGAAAGATCCGTGATCTCGTTGCCCGCCAGCACCAGGTCCTCCAGGCGGGTGAGACCGGAAAGCGGCGTGATGTCGGAAATGGCGTTGGAATGGATGCGGAGGAACTCCAGGGCGGTAAGGCCAGAGAGGGGCGATATGTCCCGTATGGAGTTGACGCCCAGGCCCAGGCAGGTGAGGCGGGTGAGGCCGGATAGGGGGGATATGTCCTCTATGCTGTTGTCGTAGAGGTAGACCTCCTCAAGGGACGTAAGGCCCGACAGGGGCGATACGTCAGCTACCTGGCCGTAGCACACCGAAAGGAAGGTGAGGCGGCTGAGGGCCGATACGGGGGTGAGGTCGGCGATGTCGTTGCTGGTGATCCAGAGGGTCTGAAGGTTCGGGAAGTATTTGAGATCGTCAAGGCTCTTCACAGGGCCCTGGTCGCACTGGGAGAGATCCTCGGGCATGTCGCCGTCCAGCTGGGCGTCGGGGCCCAGCAGGTAGAGGGCCTCCACCCGGGAGAGCTCATCGGGGGTGGGCTTGTGGCCAAGGGCCTTTTCCACCATCCCGCCCAGGGCCGGGTCGGACCAGGAGACGGTATGGCCGCCGCCGGTGATGCGGCCCAGGCCGGAGAAGAAGGCGCCGAGGGCCGACCCGGTGCTGCCTGTATCGGCGGGCGGGGCGGCGCCGGCCTCCTGCACAGTGAAGGGCACGCCGAACACGTCCAGGGCGGAGGTGAGGGTGGCTCCGTCGAAGGCCCGCTGGAACATGTCGTCCAGGGACACGTCGTAGTTGAAGCCCACCACGGCGTCGTTTTGGTCAAGGACCAGGGTGTAGCCCTTGGTGCCGGAGTTTTCCTGCAGGCGGATGTTGAGGAACACGTCGGAGTAGCCATTGCCCCAGGGCTCTATGGCCTCCACGGTGCCTTTGTCCACCTGCATGGAGCCGGAATCGTCGCCGGATAAGAGCATTTCTACGCTTTTTACTTCGTCGCCGGGCTGGATCTGCCCCGCGGGGGCGAAGGCCATGGCCCGGCTGCCCTTGACGGGGGTATCCGCCACCAAGAGGAGCAGGCGGCTGTCTGTGAGGCTCCGGGTGCCCCGGACGGTATAGTAGGAAAAGT
>CADAGW010000201.1 GCA_902787475.1 uncultured Eubacteriales bacterium | reverse complement strand
CATCCACCATCCCTCCATTCCTCCCCATCGGATTCGCTTCCCCCGTCATTGCGAGGCGTTTACGCCGAAGCAATCCGTCCCCCCGTCTCCCCCTCATAGTCCCCTCTCTTCCGCTCCGCCCGCCCGCCTTGCTCCGCCTCTGCTCCATTCTTCATTATTCATCATTCCACATTCATTCTTCATTCTCATCCCCCCCAAATCCTCTCACGGAGGCACACTCCTATGGATCTTCACATCCCCGAGCAGCTGTCCTACCTCCACTCCCGCACCCATCGTTCCCTGCGCCGTCCCCTCTCCCAGGCCCAGCTGGACGAGATCTCCGCCCAGATCCAGGATCCGTCCCTCTCCCCCGTGGAGCGGGTCACCCTGCGTCTGGAGCGCTTCCTGGCTCTGGAGACGCCGGTGCTTTTGCCCTACACCCGGGTGCAGATCCTCCGCACCATCCCCGCCTTCCCGGACATCCACGCCCCCGGCGAAATGGACCAGATCCGCAAGACCCACTTCGTCCACGAGCAGGGCCGCCTGTGCAACCTGGCCTGCGACTACGAGGCCGTCCTCCGAGAGGGCCTGGAGGGCCGCCGCGCCCGCCTGCCCAAAGAGGACACCCTCTACATATCCTGCGTCCACCGGGTCATAGACGCCGCCCTCGCCTTCGCGGACCGCTACGCCGATCTGATGGCCCAAAACGGCCTCGCCGATCAGGCCCAGGCCCTGCGCCGCTGTGCCCGCTATGGAGCCAAATCCTTCCCCGAGGCCCTGCAGCTGTTCCGCCTTCTGCACTTTGTCCTCTGGTGCTCCGGCTCCTACCACAACACCGTGGGCCGGTTCGACCAATACATGCTGCCCTACTATGAGGCCAGCCTTTCCTCCGGCGAGATCACCAAGGACGACGCCCTGTCCCTCATAGAGGACTTCTTCCTCTCCTTCAACCGGGACTCCGATCTGTACTTCGGCGTCATGCAGGGCGACAACGGCCAGAGTCTGGTGCTGGGCGGGTGCCTGCCCGACGGCGCCTCCGCCGTCAATCCCCTCACTTACCTGGCCATCGAGGCCAGCCTGGCGGTCAAACAGATCGACCCCAAGCTGAACCTGCGCTGCGACGCCCACACCCCCCAGGACCTCTACGAGCTGGGCACCCGCCTTACCCGGGCGGGCATGGGCTTCCCCCAATACGCCAACGACGACGTCATCATCCCCGGCCTCACCCGCCTGGGCTATTCCATACAGGACGCCCGGAACTACGTCACCGCCGCCTGCTGGGAGTTCATCATTCCCGGCGTAGCCGTGGACATCCCCAACATCGGCGCCCTGTCCCTGGCCCAGATCACCCGGGACACCATCGCCGAGGGTCTCTATTCCTGCGGCGATTTCGACGCCCTCAAATCCCTCTGGCGTCAACACATCGAAACCAAAGCCCGTGAGATCAACGCCTCCATACACGACCTCTACTTCGAGCCCAACCCATACCTCACCGTCCTCATGGACGGGGGCCTTGAACGGGGCGCAGACATCTCCTCCTGCGCCAAATACCGCAACTTCGGCTTCCACGGCACCGGCTTTTCCTCCGCTGTGGACCAGATGGCAGCGGTGGAGCGCTACGTCTACGACGAAGAGGAGATCGACCCCGACCGGCTGCTTTCCGCCCTGGACACCGATTTCGCCGACGACGGGGAGCTGTACCACCTTCTCCGCTTCGACGCCCCCAAGCTGGGCCGGGACGAGTCCGCCAAGGCCCTGGCCGAGGAGCTGATCCACATCTACTCCGATGCCCTTTCTCCCCTGCGCAACGAGCTGGGCGGCATCGTCCGGGGCGGCACAGGCTCCGCCATGTACTACCTCTGGCACAGCCAGCACCTGGGCGCCACCGCCGACGGGCGGCACGCCGGCGAGCCCCTGCCCGCCAACTTCTCCCCCGCCCTTTATCTCACCGAGGCGGGCCTGTTCTCCGTCATAGACGGCTTCACCCCGCCGGATCTGTCCCTTCTGCCCAACGGCGGCCCCCTGACATTGGAGCTTCACGACAGCCTCTTTTCCGCACCCGACAGCGTGGAGAAGGTGGCCGCCATGGTCCGCGCCTACATCCGCATGGGCGGCCATCAGATGCAGCTCAACGCCGTCAACCGGGACGCCCTGCGGGACGCCCAGCTGCACCCGGAAAACCACGGCGACCTGGTGGTCCGGGTCTGGGGCTGGAGCGGCCGGTTCGTGGAGCTGGAAAAGAGCTTCCAGGACCAGATCCTCGCCCGCACGGAATACGGGGTGTGACCATGCGCGGCCTCATTTTTGCCATCGAAGAAATGGCCGTCCACGACGGCCCGGGCCTCCGCGCCTGCATATTTTTCAAGGGCTGTCCCCTCCGCTGCCAGTGGTGCCACAACCCCGAGGGCTGGGACGCCCACCCCCGCCGGGTCAAAAGCCCCAACGGGTGCCTTCACTGCGGCCGCTGCCACCTGCCCTGCGAGAGCAAATGCACCGGCTGCGGCGGCTGCCTGTCCCGCTGTCCCCGGGGGCTTCTCCGGGTCAGCGGCAAATACTGGCAGCCCACCGACCTGGCCCGCCGCGTACATCGCCTTGACCCCATCCTCATGGACGGCGGCGTCACCGTCTCCGGCGGCGAGCCCCTGATGCAGGCCCAGTTTCTCACCGAGCTTCTCCCCCTCCTGTCCCCCCTCCACCGGGCCATGGAGACCAGCGGCTTCGCCCCCGCCGATGACTTCCGACAAGTCCTTGACCACCTGGAGCTTGTCTACTTCGACCTCAAGGTCATGGACGAGGAAAAGCACAAATATTTCACCGGCGTCTCCAACGCCCCGATCCTTAACAACCTCTCCATCCTCAAACACAGCGGCGTCCCCTTCATCGTCCGCGTGCCCTTTATATCCGGCGTCAACGACGACGAGGCCAACCTCCTGGCCACCCTCCGCGCCGTAGAGGACGCCCCAAATCTCCAGCGCGTCGAGCTGCTCCCCTACAATACGATGGCCGGCTCCAAATACCCCCTGGTGGGCCTCTCCTATCCTCACACCTTCACCCAGCCCACCCCCGACACCATCACCTCGGCCCAGGCCCTCTTCGAGTCCCATTCCATCCCCTGCCTGGTCCGCTCCCAAGCTGTGGCGAAGTAACGCCGGGGGTTTTCAACCCCCAGACCCCCGACTTAAGGGACAGGTTCCTCAATTCGGCATAGTCGTTTTTGGAATCCGTATCTCCAAAAACATCTTGCCTCATTGGGCTTACTTCGCCGCATTTCGCCCACTGGGCGGCGGCTGCGTGCGCCCCTTAAGAATCCCGTCTTCGCCCTTCGGGCGGAACCATTTGACTCATAACCTCGTCTCCTGTCATTGCGAGGCCGCAGGCCGAAGCCATCCGTCCCCCGGCTCCCTCCTGAGGGAAGCTGTCTCTACATAGACTGACAAGGCATCCCCCTTCCTCTCACCCTCCAAAAACAATTCAGGCCGCGCACTCCGCGCGGCCCTCATTTTTCCATCCGTTTCCTCGGATACGGTTTCCTTTCATTGGTCAGCCCCAATATATAATCCGTCGAAGTCTCAAAAAACTTCGCCGCCTCGATCAACAGTTCCATAGGCAGCTGCCTCTGCCCGTTCTCATACTGCGACAGCGTGCTCTGCGCCACATGCAGACATTCCGCCAGCTCCACCTGCGTCATGTCCCTGTCCTCCCGCAAATCCCGCAGCCGCACGCTTCCACCCCTTTGCCCATATCTCAAACTTTATTATATTCATCTCAATTTGAGATATTGACAAATATTGCAATTTGCAATATACTGTCTATTGTCTCCTGTCCATTCAACGAAAGGTGGTGCCCACTATGCCAAAATGCTGTATTTGCCAATCAGAACTTGGAGATACTGCCCAGTATTATCTGCTTCCTGGCAGACCTGTTTGCAAGCAGTGCAAGCATCATATTGATGTATTGATACACGATGAAACTGACGATACTGATTTCTTGAAAGCATATAATACCATTCACGCTCATTTCCAAAATGATATTCAAGATGGCGAAATCAAAAAGCGTATCAAAAAGCTTTTGAATGACAATACAGAAAGAGTGGATGATGCAAATCAGCAGCAGGACAATTCCAAAATTGGCAATACCCTGATTCGCATTTCTTTCACCTTTGCCTGTATCGGTACCATATGTTGCTTCGTTGCTGGTTTATATTTTCTTTCTACCGGCAGTAACTATAAAGATGACGTTCCCCTTCTCATCACAGGAATAATCATTGCGATTGTCGGTCCATTCCTCTGTTGGGTCGCCTCCCTCCCTCTCAGAGGCTTCGGCGTCCTCATCAACAACTCCGAGATCACCAAAAAGGCCACCCTCGAAATGCGAGATGCCCTTCAAAAGCTGGCCGATCAAAACGACGACGAATAAACCGCAAGACCCGCCGGACACTCCCGACGGGTCTGTTCATATCATCCTATTCTGTTTTTTCCCGCCCGAAGGGCGGAAGATGGGATTCTTAAGGGCCTGCGGCCCTTAAGCGCGGAGTCTGAGGGGCGAACGAAGGCACCCGCCAGTGGCGGAATCGTGCCGGAGAGAGCCCAATGAGCAAAGGAGTTTTTGAATATACGGATTTCAAAAACGACTATTGCGAATTGAGGACCGAGCAGCCCTCAGCGC
>CADAGW010000200.1 GCA_902787475.1 uncultured Eubacteriales bacterium | reverse complement strand
GTGAGCCGCACCGTCCCGTCAAACGGATCCGCTACGGACTCGTTGACCAGCATATACACGTCCCGCCCGTTTTGCGCCGCGTGATATACTCTAAGTAGCGGCCACTCCGGCTCCGGCACCACCTCCCGCTCAAACCGCTCCGCCAGGCGTTCCCGCGGCACCACATCGCCCGGCATGTCCTCGGGCTTATAGTCGCAGAAGAGGATATTGGCCCCCGCCAGATGGTCAAGGCACCCCTTGGGCAGATACCGGCACCCGGGCACCACCAGCGCCTGGAAGGTCTGACCGCCGATCCGGATCTTGCCGTCTACCACGGTTGCGTCCTTCACCATGTCCAAAGGCGCGATGTCGTAGTCGATCTGCCTGTCATACAGCGCCCTGGCCGGCGCCTGCACATACTCCCAGTCTCTTCCGGACCACTCCGCCTCGGCGTGATAGAGTATGGCCGCCTGGGCCCGGTGCGTCCCGCCGGTCAGTATGTCGGCGGCGAAGTTTGAATAGTCCATCAGCCTTTTAAACCCCGGGAACTGGGGATTGTTGCCCCCGGCGAAAAACTGGGGCGGGCAGTCCGGGTCGGGATAGATGCTGGAAAAGGCGTGGGGAACAAAGTAGTTGATGCCCCGCACCAGCATGTGATCCATCAAAAACCGCATAAACGGCGTGCCCTCGGCCCAGCCATAGGCCCCGAACACCTCGCACATGGCCCGGCCCCGCTTCCGCTTTTCCAGATGGGCGGCGGAGGCGGCCAGCTTGGCCAGGGTATAGTCGAAAAACACGCTGTCCACCAGCCCGCCGTAGCATATGGCGGCGTGATCCACCTGCCCCAGCCCCGGCATGATCTGGTGAAGCACCACGTCTATGCCGCTCATGTCCTGGCCTTCCAGGGAGCGGAAGTAGTGGCCCCCGCTGCAGCCCAAATGGCCGTGGGCGTTCATGTCCTCTATGATGTGGCCGATGTACATCACGCCCCGCTCCCGGCACCAGCCGCCCACCTTCCGGGAGAAGGCGTCCCGCCAGGCCAGCGTCACAGCGTTCATGTAGGCCAGCCGCACCCGCTCCTGATCCTCCCCCTCCTGCCAGAGAAGGGGCAGAAGGGTCACGGCCTTTTCCCCCAGCTCTGTTTCCATGCGGCAAAGGATGTCCTCTGTCCAGGGCAGGGCCAGGCCCCTTTCTCCGATCCGGGCGTCATAAAAGCCCACGTCCCGCCCCCTGTACCAGGGGCTCTGGGCGTTTCCAAACTCCGGCTCGTCGGAGAAGAACCCGGCGATGGTCTTGCCGAACTTGTCCTTATAATGCTCGTAGTGGGGCTCATACACTCCCTCGATCAGCGTGTCCACGCTCTGGGGGTCGATCATGTGTATATACTCCGGCTTGGCGGCTCCCTTGCGGGTGTGGATCACGAAAAAGATGCGCCACACGCCCGCTGGCAGGTCGATATACAGCCGCCCGCCCCGCATACGATCCGTCACGTCCATCCGCTCGCCGGTGAGGAGACCCTTTTCATCCCGCTTTGCGGCGATCACGGCATATATGCTGTCCTCCCCGTCCATGTGGGGCGGCAGGAACGAGGCCCCAGCCATGGGCCCGATGCCGTCCACGAATGGGCAGCACAGGTGCCATTTCCGCCTCTCGGGATACTTTTTCGTCACCAGACCGTTGGCGTAGCCGGTGGGGAAGTGCTTGTCGTCCAGTACCCACACCTTCATCCCCAATTTTTCAGCCTCGTCCAGCAGGGCGTCCATATCCCGCCACCACTCGTCCTCGCAGAAATGCTCGTGGGGACGGCTCTCCACGCACACGGCCCCGCAGCCGCTCTGTTTGGCGGCCCTGACCATGGCCCGGCTGCCCTCCGCGCCCTGCCCGGAATGCATCCATACAAACGGCAGAAGGTGGTTCTCCGCCCCGCCTCCGATCAGTCCCCGTATATCCAGATTCATTCCCACATCCTCCCTCCGCTCTGCCTCATATGCCAGTATTATATCATCCCCCCGCCCAAAATACAATCCCGTATTCCCGTCTCCCGCGCCGCCCCCGGTATGAAAAAATGCCGCCCTGCAGACAGTGGCCTGCGGGGCGGCGGAAACCTGACGAAAGCATGCCGGCGTTGCCGTCAGCTGTTTTCGATCAATACACGTCCTTCCAGTCGTCGATGTTGTCGGCGGTGAAGCAGAAGGGATCGCCCACGATGGCGAAGCTGTTGCCGTTGCCGTCGTCCATGATTTCGATGGTGCCCAGGCGGCCGGCCTCAAAGGACTCGCCGATATCGCCATTGAGCTCGCCCTTCACCATGGCCACGCAAGCGTAAGCGGTGCAGTAGCCCATGTCGATGGGGTTCCACAGGAACATGCCTTCGCACACGCCGGCCTTGATGTACTCAGCCATCTGAGAGGGCAGGCCCAGGCCGGTCAGCTTGATCTTGCCGGTCAGGCCGTTGTCCTGGATGCAGTTGGCGGCGGAAGCGATGCCCTGGGTGGTGGGGGAGATGACGCCCTTCAGATCCGGATAGGAGTCGATCAGGCCCTGCATCTCCTGATAGGACTTGTCGGCCAGGTCGTCGCCGTACACGATGGTCACCAGCTCGATGCCCGCGTACTCTTCCTTGGCCAGCTCTTCCTTCATGTAGCCGATCCAGGTGTTCTGGTTGTCCATGGTGGCAGCGGCGGACAGTATGGCGATCTGGCCTTCGCCGCCGATCTGCTTGGCGATCTCTTCCACTTCCACGCGGCCGATGTTGGAGGCGATGGAGGGGTCGATGGTCAGGTTGCGGCCTTCGGGATTCACGGCGGAGTCAAAGGAGATGACTTTGATGCCCTGATCCATGGCGCTCTGCAGCACGCTCACCACGCCGGCCGCGTCGTTGGCGGAAATGGCGATGGCGTCCACGCCCTGCTGGATGTAGCCTTCGATGATCTGGATCTGGCCTTCATTGGAGGAGTCGGCGGGGCCGTTGTGCAGGAAGGTGAAGCCCAGTTCGCCGGCGGCTTCCTCGAAGCCCTTCACAGCGGCCTCAAAGAAGGGGTTGCCGGTCTGCTTGTAGACCACACCGATGGTGATGGTGTCGTCCTCGGCCATCGCGGGAACGATGGTCAGTACCAGTACCAGGGCGACCAGGAGAGAAAGGATCTTGCGCATAGTGGTTCCTCCTTGTTTTATTTTCACAGGCAGCGCCTATGAAATCAATGGGACGGGGCGGCGGTTTCCTTCCGCTGCCGGATGACGTTGCGCTTCTTCTGAACCATGGCGATGATGTTGGGGATCAGCACCACGGCGATGAGCAAAACGCCTATGGACATATTCAGCACAAAGGAGTCGTTGAAGTCCAGCATGAGGCCGTTTTTCAGGCACGTCATCAGCACCAGCGACAGCAGCACGCCGATCACGCTGCCCTTGCCGCCCGCGGTGGACGCGCCGCCCAGCACGGCGATGGCGATGGCCTGCATTTCATAGCCGGATCCGATGGTGTATTTGACCGATCCCGTGCGGGCGGACAAAAAGATCCCGCCCAGCGCCGCCAGTATGCCGTTCAGGGTAAACAGGAGCACCTTGATCCGGTCCGTCTGAAGACCGGAATACCGGGCGGTAGTGATGTTGGTGCCGGTGGCGAAGATGCGCCGCCCGGAGGCGGTGCGGTGCAGCCACACGAAGAAGAAGGGAAATACCGCCAGCAGGCAGATCAGCATGATGGGGATTCCGCCCACCTTGCCGTAACCCAGGCTCTTGGAGAACCAGCCGGGGAAGCCGCCGGAGGACTGATCCTTGAGTATGACATAAGCGATGCCGCGGTAAATCGTCTGGGTGGCCAGGGTGATGATCATGGGAAAGAGCTCTTTGAACCGGGTGATGAGCAGACCATTTATGAGGCCGCACACCGCGCCAACGATCAGCGCGATTGCCAGCGCCACCGCGAAGGGGAGTCCGTTTCCCTGGTTATAGCTCACCGCCATCACCGTCACCGACAGCGCCGCGATGGAGGCCACCGAAATGTCGATATCCCCCAGGATCAGTATCAGCAGCGCGCCAAGCGCGAGGAGGACGGCNNNNGGGTCTGATCCAGCAGGTTGTTCACCGTGTAGTTGGCGGGCATCCGCGAGTGGAAGAAGAAATACACGGCCACGGTCAACAGCACCAGCAGCCATTCCCAGCGGAGGAAAAACTTCTTTGCGTTCATCAGATGTGCCTCCTTCGCAGGTTCTGCCTGTCGGTGGTGCGCTGTATGATGACGTTGGCCACCACGGCGATGAGGATCAGCGCGCCCTGTATCAGCTTCTTCCAGAATTCAGCGTTGCCCGTGAGCTTCAGCATGGGCAGGCCGTTGTTGATCACGCCGATGATCAGCGCGCCCAGCAGCACGCCCTGTATCTTGCCCGATCCGCCGGTCACGCTGACGCCGCCGATGACACAGGCCGCGATGACATACATTTCATATCCGATTTTCAGGTCCTGAGTCACCGTGGTGTCGTGGCTGGCGAACATCAGGCCCGCCAGGCCCGCCAGGGCGCCCATGATGATGTGGGCCAGCAGCACGGACCTTTGGGTGTGGATGCCGCGCATCTGGGCCGCCTCGATGTTGGAGCCTACGGCGTACATATGCCGCCCGGCCCGGAAGTAACGGATGAATATGAACAATACCGCGAATACGCCGAGCATGATCCACGTCTTGGCGTTGACGCCCAGCGGCGAGACGCGGGTGAAATTCACGAAGGTGTCGGTCATGTCCTTTTTGTACACCGCCTGGGCATTGCTCACCAGGTGGGTGATGCCGTACAGGATATACTGCATGCCCAGCGTGGTGATGATGGGCAGGACCTTTCCGTAGGCGATGAGCGCCCCGTTCACCGCGCCGCAGGCCGCGCCCACGCCCATGCCTATGAGCACGATCCAAATCAGCGCCAGGCCCGTCTTTACCGTCACGGTTTTCTCCACGCCGTCCACGAGCTGCGTGATCTCTGTGGCTACCAGCGAACTTCGCATCACCATGCCGCTGATCATGGCCGACAGGGCCATGATGCCGGCGATGGAAATGTCGATGGAGCCCACCAGCATCACGCAGAGCATGCCAAAGGCCAGTATGGCCATAGTGGCCGTGTCCTCCACGATAAAGAGCATCTTGCTGCCCGTAAAGAACAGCGGATTGCGAAGGCTCACCACCGCCACCAGCAGCACGATGATGCCGATGAGGCCCAATTCCCGGTACTTGATCAGCAGCGTATACCAGGGCGTTTTTTCATTCTTTGCGCCTTGCATCTCCTGCCGCCTCCTTACGCTTTCTTCTCGATGGGCATGCCCGCGGAGAGCACGTTTTCCTGGGTGGCTTCGGATTGGGGGATCACGGTGGAAATCCGCCCCTCCCGCATCACCGCGATGCGGTCGGACATGTTGATGACCTCGGGAAGCTCCGAGGAGATCATGAGGATCCCCATTCCCTGTTGGGCCAGCTCCACCATCAGCTCATATATCTGCGCCTTGCTGCCTACGTCCACGCCCTTGGTGGGCTCGTCCAGTATCAGCACCCGGGTATGGCTGGAGAGGAGCTTGCTCACCACCACCTTCTGCTGATTGCCGCCGGAAAGGGACGCCGCCGTGTCGTCTATGGAGGTGGCCCGAATGCGCAGCAGATCCTTAAAATGCCTGCCCTCCGCCCGCTCCAGCTTATCATTGAGCAGGCCCCGGCGGCGGAAGCGGTCGATGGAGGGAAGGGTGATGTTTCTCCCGATGCTCCAGGGAAGCAGAAGGCCCTGCTTCTGCCGGTCCTCGGGCAAAAAGCCTATGCCCATCTGCAGGGCTTCATGGGGGCTTTTGATGGTGACAGGCTTGCCCTCCAGGTATACCTGCCCCGCGTCCAGCTTGGTCACGCCGCATATGGCCTCCACCACTTCCGTGCGCCCTGCGCCCACCAGGCCGGTAAGCCCCAATATCTCCCCCGCGTGGAGGGTGAAGCTCACGTCCGCGAAGAATCCGGTCCGGCACAGCCCCTCCGCCCGCAGCAGCTCCTCCCCGCGGCGGATCTCCCGCTTGGGGTAGTACTGGTCGATGGAGCGGCCCACCATGTATTTTACCAGCTCGGCTTCCGTCACGTCGCCCACGTTCCAGGTGCCGATATACTGCGCGTCCCGGAACACGGTGACCCGGTCCGCCAGCCGGAACATATCTTCAAACCGGTGGGAAATGAGAATGATGGAAATGCCCCGCCTGCGCAGCCCCAGGGCGATCTCGTAGAGCTCCTCGCTCTCCCGGCGGGAAAGGGCCGCCGTGGGCTCGTCCATGATCAGTATGCGCATGTCCTGAGACAAAGCCTTGGCGATCTCCACCAGCTGCTGCTGGGCCACGGACAAAGTGCCCATTCTGGCGGTGGGGCTGATGTCGCTGCCCAGAGACTGAAGCAGCTCTTTGGCCTCCGCGTTGGTCTCGCGCCAGCGGATGCTCTTCATTTTCGTGAGCTTCTCGTGGCCCATGAATATGTTTTCCGCTACGGTCAGATCCGGATAGGCGGCCAGATGCTGATAAATGGCCGCAATGCCGTGATGGGCCGCCACCAGCGGATCGTGCATGACTACCTTCTGGCCGTCCAGTATGATCTCGCCGCCGTCGGGCTGGTGTACGCCCGTGAGCACCTTGATGAAGGTGGACTTGCCCGCGCCGTTTTCCCCCATCAGGGCGTGGATCTCGCCCTGCTTCAGGTCGAACCTGACGTTGTTCAGCGCCTTCACGCCGGGGAAAATCTTCGTGATGTGATTCATTTCCAGCAAGTACTCCGCCATGGCAGCACCCCCATCGATACGTCAAGCATATGAAAAAGAAATGCAATACAATAATGATTCGTAATGCAAGTATAATACACAAAACGATAATTGTCAAATAGTTTTTTGGACTGGACAATACAGACCGGTATCTATCGCGCCGCTTCCGCGTCCGTTCAGCGATCCGCCCGCTCCCTCCCCGCCCGAATCCCCAAACCATAGCTTCTTCCGCGCCCTTTCCCTTCCGCTTCTGCGCCGCGCCCATCCGCCTCCACTCCGTTATTCATCATTCATTCTTTACTCCCGTTCTCCCTTTTGGAACTCTCCTTCCCTCCTCTCCGTCTACCACCATATACCACATCTTCTTGGAGGGATGTTCCATGCGCCGCGCTCTGGCCCTTCTCATTCTCCTTCCCGTCCTCTTCCTTTCCGCCTGCCGCCAATCTCCCGCCCCGGCCCCCGCGCCAACGGACGCCCCCGGCCAGGCCCTGTTGGACGCCCTCGAGTACAGCGGCACACAGTCCCCCAACGGCGTCCGCATATACCTGGACGACGGGGCCCGGGAGGAGGTCTACATCAGCGACCCCGACGCCGTAGCCCAGCTTTGGACCGCGGCCAGGGACGTGCGGGTGCTGGGGGAGAGCGAGACCCTGACCACCGACGCCTATCACTACGTCCAATTCCTCTTCCCGGACAACACCGCCCTGTCCATTTCCTTTTCCGGCAAGGATCTTCAGCTGGGCGACGCCTGCCGCCTCCTCTCCGATGACGACCCCTTCTGGCAGGCCGTCCGCTCCCTGGGCACTCCTGCCGTGGACTGATATGACATAGTGCGCTGCGGCTGTGAATTCCTTTGTGATGAAGCACTTTTTTGCAAAATCAGACCCCGTTGTCATTGCGAGGAACGAAGTGACGAAGCAATCCGTTCCCCTCAAGCCCACAGCGCTTCCCTTCCTTTGCACCATTTTCCTCCGTCATACCGCCTTCTTTCCCGGCATATGCTGATACCGCATCAGGAAATGAGCGGAGGGAGCATATGATACGCATCAAAGTGATCCGGGCGGCCCACCTGGCCATCGGGCTGGCCGTGGCCGCGGTGGTCGTGGCCGTGGCGCTGATCCTGCTGGGCCAGGCGTCCCGGCGGCCAACGTCCAAACTGAACACCTCACTCCCCGGCGGCGGACAGATATCCGCCGCCGTCGGCGTATCTGGAGAGAAACCTGCCGTGGCTCAAAACGGTGGGGAAGCATCCCCTGGGGACGCCGCAAAAGCGTCCCGGAATATCAGAACAAAAGCGGAAGCGGTCAGGAAGAATTTCCTTACGGCAAAAGGACTTTTGCTCACCCTTTGGCCCCTGCGGCGGGCCATGGGGCCCAAATCGATCCTCATCTATCACACCCACACCCACGAGGCCTACGCGCCGGAGCAGGGGGAGGAGTATGAGGCACTGGAGGCCTGGCGCACGGAGGACAGGGACCATTCCGTGGTGCGGGTGGGCAGGGCGCTCTCACAGGCGCTGACGGAGCTTGGATACCGGGTCATTCACGACGAGACAGACCATGAGGCCGGCGGCATCGAGGGGGCCTATGACCGGTCCCTCCAAACCATCCTCTCGTATGAGGAACCCTTTGATCTGTATCTGGACGTGCATCGGGACGCCTATTCCGGCAAGCACGGGGAGGACAGGGCCGCCCAAATCGGCGGACAGCCCGCGGCCCGGGTGATGTTTCTGGTGGGCACAGGAGAAAGCCTTGCGCCGCAAGGAAAAACGAGCGAATTCAAAGGAGAAAGCACCACCCAAAGCAGCCCTGTGAGTAAAGCAAATGAGGACAGGATATGGGACAGCGATGCCCTGGAAAATGGCGATGAAATGGGGACCGGGGGAGATCCTCTCCGGGCGAAAAGCGAGGTGCCGGACTGGGAAAGGAACCTGGCCTTTGCCCGGGCAGCCA
>CADAGW010000199.1 GCA_902787475.1 uncultured Eubacteriales bacterium | reverse complement strand
ATCGGTGGGCCTCAACGTCAATTCCACCGCCGTCATCATCGGCGCCATGCTTATCTCCCCGCTCATGGGACCGATCATCGGCATCGGCCTCTCCCTGGGGACCTATGACTTCGACCTGCTGCGCGAGGCATTGAAGAACCTGCTGATCATGGTGCTCATCAGCCTGGCGGCATCAACCTTCTTCTTCCTGATCTCTCCCCTGTCGCTGGTGAACGCCACCGAACTGGAGGCACGTACGAGCCCGACCATCTATGACGTCCTCATCGCCCTCTTCGGCGGTCTGGCCGGCATCCTGGAAAACAGCCGCAAAGAGCGCGGGACGGTCCTGTCCGGCGTCGCCATCGCCACGGCCCTGATGCCGCCCCTCTGTACGGCGGGATACGGGCTGGCCCACCTGTCGGCCCGGTTCTTCTTCGGTGCCCTTTATCTCTTCCTGATCAACTGTGTCTTTATCACCATAGCCACCTACCTGATGGTCAGGTATTTACACTTTCGAAAGGTCGATAATCCGAACCCCGTCATCTCCAGCCGCCGGATCAGCCGCTTCTGGATCAGAAACAGTACGGCGAATATCCCGAACACGATCAGGGCGAAGGTATACGCCGCCGTGGTCACGGATTGATAGTTGAGCTTGCTGAACATGTTGTTCATGTAATTCTGCAGAGTGTAGAGCGCCTCGTCCGGATACGCCCCGCCGATAAAATAGGCTTCCTTGAAGATCTTAAAGGCGTTGATCCAGCACAGCACGAACACCAAAAACGCCCCCGGCACCACGTTGGGCAGGGTGATGTGCCAGAGCTGCCCCCAGAACCCGCACCCCTCAAGCCTGGCGTACTCATACAGGGGCTCCGGCACGTTCTGAAGCGCCGCCAAAAAGATGATGGTGGCAAACCCCAGATTCTTCCACACGAACATGGCGATCACCGGCGTGCGCATGGCCGGCCCCTTGAGCCAGTTGACCCTGGCCGTCCCCAGCATTTCCACGATCCGGTTGATGGGCCCGCCGAAATCAAACAGCACCAGCCATATCAACAGCACCGCCCCCGAGGGCATCAGGTAGGGCAAAAGGGCGCTGGCCCGGAAAAATCCCCCCGCGGGCTTGATCCGGTTGAGTAGCCCCGCCAACACGAAAGAAAGCGCCCACACCAGCGGCGCGCACACCATGGAAAAAAACAGGGTGTTTTTCAGTCCGATCCCAAACATGGGATTCTGCCATATGGCCCGGTAATTCTGAAACCATACGAATTTATTTTCAAATCCCCCGTCGGTCAGGCTGTAATACACGCCGCCCAAAAAGGGCAGCGCGTAAAACAATACCAGACCCACCACGCCCGGCAGTACAAACGGCAGGGCGCTCCATTTTTTCGTAAACATCTCCGGCGATCTTTCCTTTGACGCCGGCCCGCCGTCCCCCGGCAGACCGGCTCATTTTCCACGACGGCCACGCCGCCGTCCGTTCTTCCCCAACGCGCCCGCAGGCGCATTTCACGTGCCCACAGGCACATTTCACAGGGCAACGCCCTATTTCACGGGGCGAAGCCCCATTTCACTGCGGCCAACGGCCGCATCACATTCCTTCCATCATCATCATCCGGTACATCTGATCCAGCTGCCGCAAAAATCCCTGTCCGTCCACGGCCCCGTCCAGATACTGCTGAATGAGATTCTGCATCTGCTCCGAGCTCTCCGAGTTCAGATCGATCCCCAGATACCCGGCCACCTGGATCTGATCGGCTTCCGCCCTGTACCGCTCGATGTTCTTGGCGCTCACATCCCAGCTGTACTCGTCCACATACTTCTGCCGATCCTCCAGCATCTCGTCCAGCTGCTCCTGATATCCGGCCTTCTCGTCCTCGTCCTCGGTCTCCTCCATGGACTTTTTGAGGGACTCGATATACTCGTCGATGTTCTTCAGGTTCTCCTCGGCGTAGGGGCTCTTGATGGGCTCGTTCTCCCCGGGGCACATGGCGATCCGGTTCACATCGTCCATCTTCCCGGCGATCATCTCCACCATCTCGATGGCCAGATCCCGGTTCTTGGAGTAGGGATTGACGAACAGCATCGTCACCCGTCCCTCTGCCTTGGCCTCAATGCCCTCGCCCACGGACAAAAGCATATTCACCATCGAATCCCCGCCGTAATACTGGGGCGAAATGCTCCCATAGGTCTGGATGAGTACGGAATCCCCGTCCCAGCTGTATCCGTCCTCCTCCTCCTCGGCCAGGCCCAGGTTCCCAAAGTCCACGCTCTCAAAGGCCCTCATCATCTCGTGCATTTCCTGGGTGTCAAAGGACCTTTGCATGGGCTCCAGGGTGCCCAGATACAAAAGGTAATCGTTCAGCATGGCGGCAAACAGATACTCTCTGGCCCTCTTGACCACGAAATAGGGCTCAAATATGCTGATCTTGTGGTTGTCGGCCAGCTCCGGCCCCCTGTCCCGCAGCAATTCAAAGAACTCAACCCAGGTGGTGGGCATCTCGTCCTCCGCGCCCAGCTTCCCGGCCGCCTCGGTGTTCCAGCTGAACGGTACGTCCACGTTCAGCCTCAGCGGCAGGGCGTATACCTTCCCGTCCTTCATGGCCGCCTGGCTGAGCCAGGGATACATCTCCCCCACCAGCTCGGATATGACCTTCGATCCGCTCAGGTCGGTCAGATACCCTCTCTCCATCAGCGCCGCGTAGGCCGCCGTGTCGGCGTCCGCTAAATACACGTCCACGCTGGCGTCCTGGCTCATCATGGCCTGCACCAGGTCGCCCACGCTGTTGATCAGGCGCACCTCCACCTCGGGGTGCTTGTTTTCAAACTCGATGCTTCCGCTCTCCACGGCGTTGTTGTAGCTGTACATCACCGTGAGCCGGGTCTGGGCCCGCTTCTCGGGGTCGATGTTCATCAGCGTCACGCTGTCGTAGTTGGCCGCCAGATACCGCCCGTCGTCGGTGATGCAGCAGGCCAGATCCGCCCCCCGGGAGGGGGCGCTGTTCACGGCCTGGGCATTTTCAAAGTCCATGCCCTCCACCCGCATCACTTCGCCGTCCAGCACGTAGCACAGCGTGTCCGTCCTGGGGTCATAGGCCGGGGAGGACGGCGTGTTCCAGTCCTTGATGGGGATCAGCCCCAGGGGCGAGGCCCCGTCCCCGTTCACGGCATACACCTGCATGCCCTTTTCCACGTTCTGATAATCCAGCACGAAGGCCAAGAGCGCCCCGTCCTTATAGGGACATATGGCGTATACGTCCCCTTCCACCTCCACGTCCAGCTGGCCGCCTTCGCCCGTCTCCACGTCGTAGCACATGAACAGACTGCCCCTGTCCCCATAGGTGGTGAACATCAGCTTCCCGTCCTGTATAAACGCGCCACGGACCTCCCGGGACCCCTCGTCCTCGCCGTAATACTCGATCATGTCCTTCCAGTCCAGCTTCACGCTGTCCCCATAGGACAGATCGCCCTTCTCGTCCGCCACCAGCGTGGTCAGATAGGCGCCCGCCACGTGGCCGGTGCCGTTGTCCGGGTCGTATTGAACCTTCACCGTCACCGCCTTCAGACTCTCCCCGTCCGCGGCGTAGGCCATGGGCTGGGTCCAGGCGTTCTCCTCGCTGTTGTCCGGCAGCGCCATCTTGTGCTCCACCAGCCCGGTCTCCTCGGTCCAGCTGTAATACATATCCTCTCTCATGAACATGTACACCGTGCCGCCCGTGTAAGCCACGCTCTGCACCTGGTAGCTCATGCCCTGCTCCCAACGGAACAGCGTCACGTCCCCCGCCAGCGCGCAGGGCATCAATATGGCCATCACCAAAATGACCGCTATGATCTTCTTCATCATGCTATCCTTTCTTGCCGTCAGTCTCTTTTATTCTCCGTCCGCCTCCGGGGCTTCTCCCGCCCCGTCCGCGTCTTCTTCCACAGTGTCCAGGGCGTACACCCACACCGTCATCCCCAGCCGCACCGTGTCGTCCGGCTCAAAGTGCACGCTGGCGGTGTAGGTGGGCTCTCCGCTCTCCGCCCCGTTCACATAGGATATGTGGGTCACTTCCCCGTCAAGCCTCGTCTCCAGATCTCCGTCCCAGGCAAACTCGATGGCCACCTTCTGGCCCACCTGTATGCCGCTCAATTCGCTCTCCGGCACTGGGATCTCCACCTGCAGGCCGCTGTCGGGATAGATGGTCACCACGCTGGCGTCCTTGCTCACCGCCGCGCCCTGGCTGGCGTCCACCTTGGCCACGATGCCCGTCACGTCGGCATACACGCAGTTGCCCGGGGCGTAGAGGCCGTCAAGGCCCCCCTCCACCGTCTCAAAGAGCAGCTGGCCCCGTTCCACCTTCTGCCCGTTCTCCACGTGCATCTTCAGCACGCTGCCGCTGCCCTTCACCGCCACGGGCTTGGCGGCGGCCACGGTGCCCCGGCCGATGCGGGTGGCCGCGGCCCAGTCAGAGCTTCTGAACACGCCCACCGTCTCCCCGATGCAGAACTCGCCCTCGGAGGATTCCACGGTGTACTTCCCGCCGTCCGCCACTCCGGTCACCACGCCCCGTCCGGTGTGGCTGCCGTCGGCGGTGCACTTCATATACACCTCTTCGCCGATGTGCACATACTTGTTCTCGCTCCGGTCATAGGCCTTCTCCGTGGAGGCGGAGATCACATACTGGTTCACCGGCTCCACA
>CADAGW010000198.1 GCA_902787475.1 uncultured Eubacteriales bacterium | reverse complement strand
ATCACGTCGGCGATCATATTGCCGATCTGGGTCATGGCGTCCTCGTCCATGCCCCGGGTGGTGACGGCGGGGGTGCCCAGGCGCACGCCGCTGGTGACGGTGGGCTTGAGGGTGTCGAAGGGGATGGCGTTTTTGTTGACGGTGATGGACACCTGGCCCAGGAGGGTCTCCAGCTTTTTGCCGGTGACGCCGGTGCCGGTCAGGTTCACCAGCATGAGGTGGTTGTCGGTGCCGCCGGAGACCAGGCGGATGCCCCGGGAAGTCAGGGCGCGGGCCAGGGCTGCGGCGTTTTTCACGATCTGCTTTTGATAGGCGGTGAACTCGGGGCTCATGGCCTCCTTGAAGCACACGGCCTTGGCGGCGATGACGTGCATCAGGGGGCCGCCCTGGCTGCCGGGGAAGATGGCCTTGTCGATGGCCTTGCCGTACTGCTCCCGGCAGAGGATCATGCCGCCCCGGGGGCCCCGGAGGGTCTTATGGGTGGTGGTGGTGACCACGTCGGCGTAGGGCACGGGGGAGGGATGGCACCCGGCGGCGACAAGACCCGCGATGTGGGCCATGTCCACCATCAGGAGGGCGCCCACCTCGTCCGCGATCTGGCGGAAGCGGGCGAAGTCTATGATCCGGGGATAGGCGCTGGCGCCGGCCACGATGAGCCTGGGCTTGTGCTCCAGGGCCAGGTCCCGAACCTGGTCATAGTCGATGGTCTCGGTCTCACGGCTCACGCCGTAGGGCACGATGTGGTAGAGCTTGCCGGACTGGTTGACGGGGCTTCCGTGGGTCAGGTGGCCGCCGTGGGCCAGGTCCATGCCCAGGATGGTGTCGCCGGGGGAGAGCAGGGCCTGGTACACCGCCAGGTTGGCCTGGGCGCCGGCGTGGGGTTGGACGTTCACATGCTCCGCGCCGAAGAGGGCCTTGGCCCGCTCGATGGCCAGGTTTTCGGCCACATCCACGCAGCCGCAGCCGCCGTAGTAGCGGTGGCCGGGGTAGCCCTCGGCGTATTTGTTGGTCAGGTGGGAACCCATGGCGGCCAATACGGCTTCACTGACGAAGTTTTCAGAGGCGATCAGCTCGATGTGTTGGCGCTGGCGGGCCAGCTCCATATCCAGCACGTCGGCGATCTCGGGATCGGTTTTGCGCACCAGTTCAATGTCCGTCATCTGGATGCCCTCCTTTTGTGTGATCGGTGAGTGGATATAGAAATATCGCCCGGACTCGGGCCAGGCGACTTCGCGGCGCGCGATGCGTATCGCTTATTGCTGCTGCCTTTCGGCCCTGACAAGATTCACGCCGCACCGCCGCACGAAACCCAACCGTCATCATCCGAGCGAATGGAAAAAGTATAGCACAGGTTTGTTAATCCGTGAAATAGAGGATGTAAAAACCTTGCGGCGTTTGCATTTTTGGCAAAGAATGGGAGAGGTGACTTGACGGGGGAGTGAGATGATGCTATACTTCAGAAAGGAAAGGACGGTGCCGGATGAAGGGAAAACTGGTGGCGGTGGATCTGGACGGCACGGCGCTGGACCAGGGGAAACGGATTGGGAATAAGACCCTTGACGCCCTTTTGGAGTGCAAACGGCGGGGGATCGTCGTGGCGGTGGCCACGGCCCGGTCTGAGAGAAACGCGCAACAGTATTTGGAGGCCATCTGCCCGGACGCCGCAGTGTCCTCGGGCGGGGCGCTGGGGAAGGTCGAAGGCCGGGAGGTATACAGAAAGACCATTCCCTCGAAGACGGCGGACGACTTGTGCGCCCATCTGGCGGGCCGAAAAGACGTGCGGTATGTGACCCTTGAGACAGACAGCGGGTATTATGTCAATTACCCCCGGGAGGATTTTCCCGGGTGGGAGGGCATCGATACCGATTTTTCGACGCCCCGGGGTGAGGACGCCTTAAAGGTCATGGCGGATTTCCGGCCCGGGGGAAACGCGGCGGAGGTCGCGAAACGGTTTCCGGGCGTCATGCCTACCGCCTACGCCGGGGAGGGCTGGGTCAGCTTTTCCCACCCGGAGGCGGAAAAGGGCAAGGCGCTTTATGCGGTTTTGCGGGAAATGGGGATCGACCCCATGGAGGCCGTGTGCTTCGGGGACGACATGAACGATATGGGCATGCTGGACATGTGCGGCGTGCCGGTGGCCATGGGAAACGCCATAGACGCGGTGAAGGAGAAGGCCAGGTACGTCTGCCCCGGCAGCGACGAGGACGGAGTAGGCATATGGCTGTGGGAAAACCTGCTGGCGTGAAAGGGGTTTGGACGTGAAGAAACGGAAGCTGATCGTGATATCCGAGGACGCGCTGGTGTATGAGGACACGAAGACACTGATGGAGCTGCCGACGTTTTCATCCATTTGGGGCAGGGCGGCGTTTATCGACAGGGTGAAGAGCATCTATCCCACCGTCACCTATCCCTGCCATACCACCATGCAGACGGGGCTGTACCCCGACCGGCACGGGGTGGTGAACAACGAGCAGGCCATATTGGGGGAGAGAAGCTCCAAGTGGGTGCATTTCAGGCGCTCCATCGCAGGAGAGACCATATTTGACTGGGCCAAGGCGGCGGGTATGACCACGGCGGCGGTGTTCTGGCCGGTGACGGGGTGCGACCCGGCGATAGACTATCTGGTGGACGAATACTGGCCCCAGGAGGGGGAGAGCACCATCGAGTGCTTCAGGGCCTCCGGATCCAGCGACGAGGTCATTGAGAAGGTAGTACAGCCCAACCGGCACCTGGTGGAGGGGAAGCACCGGCTCCATCCCTACGCGGACGAGTTTGTGAACGCCTGCGCCTGCTCCATGATCCGGGAGTTCCAGCCCGATCTTCTCATGATCCACCCGGCCAACATTGACGGATACCGGCATCAGTCCGGCGTGTTTTCGCCCAAGGTGACCCACGCTCTTCACGAGATCGACATGTGGCTGTGTGACCTGATGAAGGCCTGCGAGGACGCGGGGGTGCTGGAGGACACGGATTTCGTGATCACCAGCGACCATGGGCAGATGAACATCACCCGGACGGTGTCGCCCAACGTGGTGCTGGCGGAAAACGGGCTGATTGACGTGGACGGGGACGGGAAGATCAAATCCATGCGGGCGTTTTGCAAGAGCACGGCGTTATCGAGCCTTGTCTACGTCACCGACCCCACGGCCAGAGACGAGGTATACGCCCTTCTGTGCGGCATGCGGGACGAGGGGATATATGGCATTTCCCGGGTGTTTACCCGGGAGGAGGCCCAGACGGAAGAGCGGCTGGCAGGGGATTTCGAGTTCGTGCTGGAATCGGACGGGTTTTCCTCCTTTACCAACGACTGGGTCAGGCCCATCGTCCGGTCCCTGGACACGGGGGATTACCGGTTCGGGCGGGCCACCCACGGGCATTTGCCGGAGAAGGGGCCCCAGCCCACGCTGATCGCCTTCGGGCCCCACATAAAGGCCGGGGCGCACCTGGCCGAGGGGCGGATCGTGGACGACGCGCCTACATTTGCCAGGATACTGGGCATAGAGCCGCCCATAGGGCTGGACGGCCGGGCGGTGACGGAAATCATACGGGACGAAGAATAATGGGGGATGGGATATGGATAAGAAGCTGCGTGTGGGCGTGATCGGACTGGGCGGCATCAGCGGTGTGCACATTCCGGCGCTGATGGATCTGCCGCTGGCCAAGATCGCGGCGGTGTGCGACGTAAAAGAAGACAGGCTCAAGGCCGGTATGGAAAAGACCGGGGCGGAGGGGTATACGGATTACCGTGAGATTCTGGCCCGGGAGGATATCGACATCGTGCATATCCTGACGCCCCATTACCTTCACGCGCCAATGGCCATCGACGCGCTGAGGGCGGGAAAGCACGTATTGACGGAAAAGCCCATGGCGTCCACCATCGAGGACGCAAAGGCCATGATCCGGGCGGCGGACCAGTCGAAGGGCACCCTGAACGTGATCTTTCAGAACCGGTACAACGCCTCCACGGTGGAGCTGAAGCGGATCATCGACAGCGGCGAGGCGGGAAGGTTTTTGTGCGCCCGGGCGTCTGTATGCTGGCACCGGACGGAACCGTATTATACCCAGAGCGGCTGGCGGGGCAAGTGGGCCACCGAGGGCGGCGGGTCGCTGATCAACCAGGCAATACACACGCTGGATCTATTATCTTACCTGGGCGGGCCCATCAAGCGGGTCAGGGGGCATGTGTCCACCGATACGCTGGAGGGTGTGATCGAGGTGGAGGACAACTGCCACGCCGTGTTCGAGTATGAGAGCGGGGCCACGGGGGTGCTGCACACCACCAACAGCTATGCCGTGGATTCGCCGATCCTCCTTGAAATGGTGTTTGAGAAGGCCGTGTATCAGCTGGTGGCGGAGAAGCTGTTCAGAATCGTGGACGGCATGCCCGAGCTGGTACTAAAGGGCGAGGACGCCAGGGAGCTGGGGGTCAAGAGCTATTGGGGCGCCAGCCATAAATACGAGATCGCCCGCGTGTATGAGTGCATCGCAAACGGCGTGCCCTTCGAGATCGACGGGCGGAGCGGCTTTCCGGCCCTGTGCCTCGTCAAGAGCATCTACCGCTCCAGCGAGACCGGGAAATGGGTGGAGCTGGAGAAGGTGTAAAGAGAGGCGGGGGAGACGGAGAGGCGGGGGAGGCACTGAGGCCTGCGCGATCCTCAA
>CADAGW010000197.1 GCA_902787475.1 uncultured Eubacteriales bacterium | reverse complement strand
CCACCTCGATGATCTCCGGATCGGTGGTCAGGCCCAGGTAGTTGTTGGACCCCAGCATGATCCGCCGCTTGCCCTCCATGATCACCTCGGCGTCCTGCCGGGACTGCAGCTCCCGGAAATAGGGAAACAGATCCATCTCCCTCAATACCTTGATGGTGGGAAATTTCCTGCACTTCTCAAATATGTCCATCGGTCAAACTCCTTGCTGCGGGTCACACCCCGCGGATTGGGGCTTTATTCCTCGGGCATCCGCCCAAAGGGCCATGTTGCCTTCCTATTATACCCTGCCCCCTTCCCCTTTGTCTACCGCCGGGCATGTCATTTATATGAACAATTGTTAACATTCCTCCGACATCATACCGTCCCATCCGTCCACCCCATTGCGCCAGACCCCAAAATATGCTATACTTACATCATCACACACTGGGAGGTCACCCATGAAAAAGCTCACAGCCCTCATCCTTCTTATCTCCCTTCTCGTCCCCTCCGCCCTGGCGGGCAGCGTCCGCCCCCAGGGCAGCGCCGCGTACCTGACCGACGTAAACCTCCTGGTCTGCGTCTACCTTGAGACCAAAGAGCCCTGGGATCAGGACGCCCGCGCCTACACCGCCTACGCCCTTAATACCGCCGCGGACTATATACAAAGCGCCGGCGAGGCCCTGGGCAAGCCCATCCGCCTCATCACCGGCGCGGATCACGACGATCTGTGCTATACCTTCCGCTACGCCCAGGCCCAGCGCCACGACGCCCAGGACGGCGAGCGGTTCGACGAGGAGCTCCTAAACTTCATCCATGACCGCATCCCCTCTCAGGCCCTCATGGACCGTTACGGCGCCGAGGGCATCGCCTATCTCTTCTTCGCGCCCTTCCCCGGCGGCTCCTACGCCATGGTGTATTATGAAGAGGACGACCCCTTCTACTACCCCGAATACTGCGTCCTCTACGCCTTCGACGGCTCCTCCCCCACAGAATACGAATCCGTAGCCGTCTACGCCCACGAGATACTGCACCTCTTCGGCGCGGTGGACCTGTACCAGACCAACCCCGACGACGGCGTGACCCACCAGGTGGTGGAATACATCGTGGACGCCTGCCCGGACGAGCTGATGTACTACACCTACGAGGACGACGACACCACCAACACAGAGACCATCACCCGCACGCTGTCCCCCATCACCCTCTACATGCTGGGCCTCACGGACGGGGACGGCCTCATCGCCCGCTTCCCCACCCTCCGCCGGACGGACATGTGCGCCTTCCACTATTCGGACCTGGACGACCTGTCCGATTACTACTGTCTCAAGCGGGACTGCCCCTACTGCGGCGGCTGGCCCAGCGACGACTACTGACCCGTCAGCGCCTCCTCCACGATCCGGGCCAGCTCCCGGTGCCCCGTCTCAGACGGGTGTATGTCCCCGCTCATCAGATACTCCCCCGTCCTTCCCCTGAACGCCTCCCTCGCGTCCGCCACGGCGAAGCCGTATTCCCCGGCCCATTCCCATATCACGCCGTTGATCAGGTCGCATATCTCCCCGCTTTCCTCCGTCTCAAAGGGATCATAAAACGTCAGCGCCGCCTTCCCGGCCTCCGGGGCCAGGGAGGCGATCTTTTCCATCAGCGCCTTCAACTGCTCCCCAAACGCCCGGGCCTCCGCCTCCGCGTCCCCGCCCCCCAGCATCAGCGGCAGGGCATGGTTGGCCCCCATGCTGAGCGTCACGATCCGGGCCCCCCGCACCTCGTCCTCGTGCTCCCGCACCCATTCCAGGCACTCGTCGGCCCGCTGCCCGTTGACGCCCAAGTTCACCTCTATCAGCCCCATATCCTCCGCCGCCACCGCGGAATACCTCGCCTTTCTGTCCTCCAGCCGGTACCCCCTGGCGATGGAATCCCCCAGCGACACCAGCGTCCCCTCCGCCCGCGCCGCCGCGCCGCCCATCCCCACCATCACCATCGCCGCCGCAGCCAGACATAGCCATCTTTTCATACCCAATCCTCCCAAAACCATTCGCTGGGGGCGTTCAGCCCCCAGCCTGCCGGCCAGGGGGACGCTCTCTCAATCCCACATGGCCGGTATCGGATCCTATATTCCCATCAGTACGTCCGGTTCATAAAGTCATACATCATCTGCGCCGCCTCCGAGCGGGTAGCGGCCATTTGGGGCTCGAACCTGCCGTCCTCCCCCGCCTGGGCCACGCCCAGCCCCCTGGCGATGGCGATATAGCCCACGTCCTCTTCCCGGATGTCCCCGTCGTCGGTGAATCCGCACACATATATCCCCGGGATCGACGCGGCCTTGCCGTATCCGGACATTTCCACCAGAGTCCGGGCCATCCAGCCCCGGCTCACTTCCCCGTCCAGATCCACGTCGCCCTTGCCGATGACGCCCGCCGCCCGGGCCGCCTGGATCAGCTCGTCGTCCGCCGCGCCCACCCGGGTTCGTCCGCCGGCGGACAGGATCAGCGTCAGGACATCCCGCAGGGTGGCCGTTTTCCCTCCGTCAAAATGGCCTCCGGCGTAGCCCGAGCCGATGCTGGCCAGGGCCAGAGCCGCCTCGCTGGCCACGTCGTCATACTCCACCGTCTCGCCTATCCGGCCCTCGGTGATCGGTATGGCCTCCAGGGTAAAGGCGTCCAGCCCCTTCACCTGCTCCTGGGCGGGGAGCACATAGCACAGTCTCTCGTTCCACAGCCCCTCCTGCTCCTCAAAGAACCGGCAGATCCGCATCTCGGGCCGGGCCAGGGCGAAATAGGCCTCCCGGGCCTTGTCCGCCTCCGTCACGCCCTCGGGGCTGGGGAATACGGCGTCCTCGGTCCAGCTCACGTTCACCTCGTCCACGATCCCAAGCTCCGTATTGATCCCCACGCTGACGGTGTTCCCGTCGTAGATCACGCCGTTTTCCATCCGGGCGAAGGTCACTGTGGTCATCCGGTCCCAGCTCTTGCTCTCCCACCGGACGCCGGTATAGGCGCATTTTTCCGCCTTGTCCGGCATATACTTTTTCAAAAACGCCTCGGCGTCCTGCCGGGCCTTTTCCCCGTCGGGGGCGTAGTCCGCCGCCTGGTCGTAGCTTCTCCCGCTGTACGCCCACAAAAGCTCCGCGGTCCGCCCGTCCAGGGACACATATTTATAGCTGTCGTCTGTGCCCTGATAGCTCAAAGAGGCTGTCACCCGATCTCCCCGGGTGGAAAAGCCCGCGCCGGTCAGCGTATATCGTCCGTCCACGCCAAGCTCTGTCATGGCCCTCACGGCCTCGTCCAGGGTATCCCGGCCCAGCACGCCCTTCAGCTTCTCCACGCCCTCCAGCTCCGCCTGGGTCAGTTCCGCTTCTTCGCCCTTGTCTGCGCCGTCCATGGCGTTGGACTGGGCATACATCCGCATATCCCCGTGGGCCCGCATCTCCCCGGTCAGGGCGTCCAGCGCCATGGGATCGTCGGGCCGCAGCACGTAGGCCAGCCGAAGGCCGCCCTTCCCGTCGTCCACATAGCGAAGCTCCACGGTGTACGCCGCCTCGAAGGCCGCCAACGCCTCGTCCTCCGTCACCACCGCCGCCATCTCCGCCCGCCGGGCAAAGTTCATATACCCGTCGTCCCGGTCAAAGGAGCGCACTGTCAGGTCATGGGCGAGCACGTTGACATAAAAGCCGGTGTCGGTGGCAAAGCCATTCCGGGTCACACAGCCCGAAAACTGATAGCCCGGCGCGCCATCCGCCACAAACGTCGCTCCGCCCTCGTCCAGGGTGTAGCCCTCGTCCTCTCCCAGCACCTTCGCCATAAACTGATCCAGCGCCTTTTCCGCTTCCTCCCGGCTGTGCTCCGGCATCCTGGGCGCGTAGTCCGCCGTGTACACCTCCATCTCGTCGTTGTAGAAATAGCAGCTGTACACCTTGCCCCCGTCGTCGCAGGTCACAGAGGCGCTCTTTCCCTCCCCGTTCCAGTACAGGCTCCACACCCGGCCCTCCCGGGTATAGGAATAATCGCTGGAAAAGCTGGTGTAGTCCTCTGAAATGCCCAAAAGCGTCCGCATCTTCAGCGTCACGTCCGCCGCGTCCCCGGTCACGTCCTCCGCCCAGGCGCTGACACATCCCAGCGCCATCATCAGCGCCAGCACAACGCAAATCGTCTTTTTCATGATCCTTCACTTCCCTTCACGTTCTGCCCATTAGATGCATCCGCCCCAAAAAGGTTCCACGTCCCCATACTTTGCCCCGTCCATTCGGTTCTTGCCATTGCCAGGCCGCAGGCCGAAGCAATCCATCCTCCCGCCCCATCCACCTTCCTCCGCCCACTTTTTTGTCCCGTTCGTCCCCATCGCTCCGCCTCCGCTCCGTTTTTCATTCTTCATTACTCATTCCTTCATTTTTCATTTCTTTTCCCTGTCTCCGCTTCGTCTTTCTCTCTTCACTCTTCTCCCTTCTCCCCCTGTCGGAACGTTCCTCTTCCCTGTTTCGTCCAATTTCTCGTACTGCCATTCTTTCCCGGGGCCAAAAACCGAAACTTCTTTCGGCCCCGTTCCGTCATACCAGCGTACAAACAAACCACACGGATGGGGTGACCCCTGATATGAAAAGAATCGTTTCCCTGCTTCTCGTACTGGCGCTGATCCTGCTCTCCGGCTGCGGCTACGTCGTGGTGGAGGAAAGACAGCCCCGCCAGCGTCCCGCCC
>CADAGW010000196.1 GCA_902787475.1 uncultured Eubacteriales bacterium | reverse complement strand
GGAGTAAGCCCAATGAGCAAGGGAGCTTTTGGATATACGGATTCCAAAAGCGACCATTGCGAATTGAGGACCGCACGCAGCCGCCGCCCAGTGGGCGAATTGCGGCGAAGTAAGCCCAATGAGTAAGGGAGCTTTTGGATATACGGATTCCAAAAGCGACCATTGCGAATTGAGGGTGAATCGTGCCGGAGAGAGCCCAATGAGCAAAGGAGCTTTTGAATATACGCATTTCAAAAGCGACTATTGCGAATTGAGGAACAGCGCCCAGCGCCTCCCCGTCTCTCCGTCTCGTCGTTTCCTCGTCTCCTCACCTCCCCGTCTCCCCGTCTCTCCGCCTCTCCACATACCTTTCACCCTGAAATGACCGTCGAATGGTTCAGACCCGCCCCCGGGGCACATATATACCCATGGACCAGAATCCGGAGCCGGAGGGAAGGACATGGGCAGAGCGTACATCCGGATCAGACTTCGAGACATCGACGCGGGACAGATGCCGCCGCGCCAGGGCGGGGGAGAGGGCATAGGGGAATTGGCGGAGAGCCTGAAAACCTGCGGCCAGCTCTCGCCCCTGCTGGTGAAGCGGGCGGGCAAGGCGTACCAGCTGGTCGCGGGCTGCCGCCGCTACCGGGCCATGACCCTTCTGGGGTGGAAGATGGCCGACGCCCTTCTGATCCCCGGCGACGGCCCGGAGCCCCTGGTGCTGTCGCTGGTGGAGAACATCCAGCGGGAGAACCTCACCTGCTTTGAGGAGGCGGAGGGCTACCGGGCGATCCTCTCCGCCACGGGCATGACCCAGGAGGCCCTTTCCCGCCTGGTGGGCAAAAGCCCCTCCGCCGTGGCCAACAAGCTGCGGCTGTTAAAGCTGGACCCCCAGGCTCGCCTGGCCGCCGTGCGCCTCCATTTGGGGGAGCGGCAGATCCGGTCATTGCTTACGCTGCCCGCCCCGCTCCAGGCCAGGGCGGCGGAGATGGCGGCCCGGGACGGCCTTTCCGCCCGGCAGACCGAGGAGCTGGCCAGCCGCATGGCCGCCTCGCCCCGTCCCCGCCGCCGGCCCCGGCTCATCTGTCTGGACAGCCGCCTCTACGTCAACGCCCTCATGGCCACTGTCCGCCAGATCCGCACCTCCGGGGCCCGGGTGGACAGCCGGGTGGAGGAGCGGGCCGAGGGCACGGTCATCACCGTCATACTCTCCCGCCCCTCCGGCGGGCAAATCCACGCCGCGCTTTGAGTTTTTCTCTCCATGCCATCTTTACACGGGGTCAAAATCATGCTATACTTTCTGTGACGGGCTCCGATCCGCGCTTTGGAGGTGTCACATGTATTACGAACCCCTGACCCGTGAGGAAATGATCCGCGTGATCGAGGGCAAGGGCCGGGCCCACCGGATCCCCCTGCTGTTCCACAACTGGATCAATGCCGATGCCTTCGGCCCCGACAAGCGGGACCACGTGGCTCATATCCTCGCATCCTACCCCCAGGACGCCCAGACCATCGTCCTGAGGATGCCGGACGTATACCACGCCCCGGACGACGACCCCTCCTACCGCTGGAGCTACCGGGACGCCCGCCGGGTTGGCGCGGCCCTGGACAATTCCGGCGTCATCGAGGACTGGGACGAGGAGCTGGATCTTCTGCTGAACGATTTCCCCAGCCCGGACTATCCGGGCCTGATCCCCGACGCTCCGCCCCGGGACGGGCGCTACCGCATGGGCCACTGGTTTTTCTTCTTCTTCGAGCGGTTCTGGAGCCTTCGCAGCATGGAGGACGCCCTGACTGACTTCTACCTCTACCCCGAGGCGGTGCACGCCCTGTTCCAGAAGATGGCGGATTTCTACATCCGCGCCATCACCCGGGCCAAGGAGGAGCTGGACATAGACGCCATATTCACCAGCGACGATCTGGGCACCCAGACCTCCACCTTCTTTAGCCTCGATATATTCGACACCTTCTTTGCCCCTTACTACAGGCAGGTCATAGACCGGATCCACGAATTGGGCATGCACTTCTGGCTCCACACCTGCGGCAACGTGGAGACCTTCATCCCCCGCTACGTGGATCTGGGCGTGGACGTACTGCACCCCATCCAGAAATACACCATGGACGAAGGGCACATCGCCCAGACCTACGGCGACAAGCTGTGCATATGGTCCGGCTTCGACGTGCAGAGGATCATACCCTACGGCACCCCCGAGGACGTGCGCCGGGAGGTGCGCTTCCTGATCGACACCTACGATCGCCCCGACGGCCGCTTCATGCTGACCCTGGGCAACGGGGCCACCCCCGACACCCCGGTGGAGAGCCTGCGCGCCCTGTTCGACGAGTCCACTCACTACCGGGACCACGTATACACCAAAGACCAGTTCTCGATCCTGTAAACTACACATAAACGGAGGCGAAGCACATGATTCGGGTCACTGTCTGGAACGAATTCCGCCACGAGAAGAGCGAGGAGGCCATCAAGAAGGTCTATCCCCAGGGCATCCACCAGGTCATCGCCGGGTTCCTGGGGCAAAATGAGGACATGACGGTGCGCACCGCCACCCTGGACGAGCCGGAGCACGGACTGACGGAGGAGGTGCTGAGCGGCACCGACGTCCTTCTGTGGTGGGGCCACATGGCGCATCATGAGGTGTCGGACGAGATCGTCCGCCGGGTGCAGGACCGGGTGGTCAGGGGCGGCATGGGCCTGATCGTGCTCCATTCCGGCCACGCCAGCAAGATCTTCCAGGCCCTGATGGGCACCCGCACCGACCTGCTCCGCTGGCGGGAGGACGGGGAAATGGTCCGCCTGTGGAACATGGATCTGACCCACCCCATCACAGAGGGCATCGGCGACTACTTCGAGCTGCCCATTGAGGAGACATACGGCGAGCACTTCGACATTCCCAAGCCCGACGACCTGATCTTCGTCTCCTGGGTGCCCGGCGGCGAGGTGTTCAGGAGCGGCTGCACCTGGCAGCGGGGCCTGGGCCGTGTGTTCTACTTCCAGCCCGGCCACGAATCCTGCCCCACCTACTACGATACGAACGTGCAGCGGGTCATCACCAACGCGGTGCGCTGGGCCTACCATCCCAACGTGCCCCAGTACGTCACCGGCTGGACCCGCCCCCTGCCCCTGGCTCAGAGCAAATAACCCCGCCGATTCCTCCGCCCGGCGCGTCCCTGGGGACCGCCGGGTGTTTTGCCGGATGGAACTTTGCGGCGTCCCGGCCAGTCCAACCCTTCGTACCCACAGGGTCGAATTATACATCATTGGAGGCTGACATCGTGAAACGGATCCTCATTTTGGCCATTGCGCTTTTCCTGCTCCTTACCCCCATGGCCCTGGCCCAGGGCCTGGAGGGCACCTACTCCCTGCCCCTTGAAAACGGGGAGATATACCTTCTGGACCTGTTCCAGGTGGACGGCTCCCTCTTCGGCCAGGCCTCCGTGGCCATGAACGCCGAGGACGGGTACCAGGTCTACTCTTTCTGCGGCGTGTCCTTCCTGCCCCAGGCCGGCGGCGAGTACACGGCCCGCGCCTTCTCCGTCATGTCCCAGGGCGGCGAATACTGGCCGGAGACCTACACCTGCCGCTTCGCCCTGGATGAGGACGGCGGCCTGAACGTCACGGGTGAATTGCCTCTTCTGACCGGCGTCGCCGATCCCGTTTTGACGCCCGACGACAATGTGCCCCAGACCTTCCCCTATGTGAGCATCTCCCGGGCCGAGTCCGACGAGGCCCTGTGGGGCGTCTGGCGGCAGACCGGCGTCGATGACCCCATCTATCTGACCCTCGCCGCCAGCGACGTGCAGATCTACCGGAACGCCAAAGACAGTAAGCCCTTCCTGGCCCGGGGCATATACTACGCCGAAAACGGCCAGGCGGACGCCATGTACAACCGCCTGGGCAACGGGGCCATGCCCGAGGAATGGGCGGGCGCCTTCACGCTGGACGGCGACACCCTGACCCTCACCGGCGACACCCAAATGACCTTCGTCCGCTGCCCCCTGGCCGGGGAATGGACGCTGGCCATGGACAAAATGGCCGATGCCGACCAGCTTTTCACCCTCTTCGGCTCCGGCCTTCACACCGTGGGCGCGGGCCTGACCCTTCGTCCCGACGGCACCCTGACCTACAACCTTGGCTACAACGGCGGCGACGGGACCTATACCCAGGACGGCGACCGCATCACCGCCACCGTCACCGACTGGGCCGAGGGAGCGGAGCACACCCTCGCCTTCCGGGTGGAAACGGCGGAGGACGCTGCTTATGTGGTCTACGAATTCTCCGACGAACAGTCCGCCATGGACATCTGGTGGGAGCGGCAATAAAGCATACGGGGGATGGCTATGAAACGGGAGCTTGAGGCCTGGCAAAGCGCGGAGAGGAGCATCATGACCGTCCACCGGGACGGATTGTGGACGCCCTTTATCAAGGCCATCAAAAAATACGGGCTCATCCGGGAAGGCGACCGGGTGGCGGTGTGCATATCCGGCGGCAAGGACAGCATGCTCATGGCAAAGCTCTTTCAGGAGCTTCTGCGCCACACCGAGATCCCCTTTTCCGCCCGGTATCTGGTGATGGATCCCGGCTACGCCCCCGCCAACCGGGAGCGGATCGAGGAAAACGCCGTCCTTTTGCATGTGCCCATCGAGATATACGAAAGCGATATCTTCCGGGTGGCC
>CADAGW010000195.1 GCA_902787475.1 uncultured Eubacteriales bacterium | reverse complement strand
CCGCGCGGGAACCATTCTCCCGCGCGGTCTTTATGCACCTTCCAAATCATCCCAACGGTTTCCCGGCTGAGTCAGGGCATCGGCAAAATGTCCTCCCGCCGTACCTGCCAGCTGTCAGGAAATCCAGGTGTTTCTTCGCGGCATCCGTCCCAGCCCGCGCACATCATGGCCACCGCCAGCAGCAGCGCGCTGATCGGGAGAGGCGATGTCGTCCGGCATCACAAGCGACAACCCGCGGCCGGTCACAGGGAGCCTGTCGACCCTCCGCCCCAGCTATGTAGGGCACGTTTCTCTCGCCGTTCCAGTGCGCCTCCGGCCTCAATTGATTTCTGTCAAAGATCGGCTGCTCATTGCTGTACGGCGTTTCCAACCTGCAAAGGAGAAAAGGCTTCCCACTCAGTGAAATGAGGGCTGTGCCGCTCCACAACGGAACGACGATCTATAACTGGCATGAAAGCGCCTCCCGTTCCGTTTTGTTCCCCGCGGGACACGATCCGCTCTCGGCTTATTTGCCCCCTCTTCCGGCAGAAACACAGGGCTTTGTTTCCTCCCCGTCCTTCTTTCTCTTTCTCCTGGGTATCAGATTGAGCACACACCCCACAAATATCATCACCTGGGGCGCCATCTTCGCCCCGTCCACCCAGTTGGTCCACGTCATATCATACAGTCCCATATGGGCCGCCGCCCCGGCGATGGCCGCGTCGAGAAGCGCGATTACCCACGCGCCGCCCCGCCGGTTCCGCCATATGAGGCACACCAGCGAAAACACGGCCATGATCAAAAGCATCAGCATATTGAGCCCCAGCCTGCGCATCCTCGGCTCCTCGAATATGATGGCCATGTCCTCCCAAAACGGCGTCCCTCGGGTCTGGCTCAAATGCCGCACCCCGCTGGTCCAGGCCCAAAAATCCTCCATCCTGATCCACAGCTCATATCCGCACATCGCGATCAGCAGCAGCGCCCCGATGCCCACCAGGTGCCGCCCCCAGAGCCTGCGCCGTTTCTTCCTTTTCCTGTGTTCCATCTCGCCTCCCGGGCCTTACACCCGCATATTCATCCACTTTCCCTTGGCGAACCGGATCCATCCCGCCGCCATCCGCACCGCAAGCGACAGGATATTGGCCCACAGTATGCCCGCCACGCCCATGTCCATCCTGTACGCCATGAGCCAGCTCAATGGGATCCGGATCAGCCATACGCACAGTGTGGTCTGCCACATCACGTATTTCACGTCCCCGCCCACCCGCAGGGCAGGGTCCAGGGTATTGATGCTGATGGAGCAGATATTATACCCGATCAGTATCCACAGCATCCTGGCGCTTTCCCGGGCGGTCTCCATATCGTCCGTATACAGCCCCGACAGGGGCACGCCCAGCGCCGCGATGGAAAACGACAGCGTCATGGACACGGCGAACCCCACCGCCAGTATCCGAAGGGCGCTTCTCTTCGCCCCCGGCTTGTCCCCCGCTCCCAGCTGGTGCCCCACAAACGTGGTCACCGTAGCGGTGCTGATGGCGCTGGGCATCGACGCCATACCCAAGAGGGAATTGGAGATATTGAACACCGTGGCCCGCCAGGTACCCAGTCCGATCACCAGCATATTGGCCACCAGATACCCCATCTGCACGAACCCGGACTCCACGCTGGTGGGAAGTCCCACCCGCAGTATGCGCTTGAGTATTTCCTTCCTGGGCGTGGCCATGCCCTTCACCGTCACGCGGAACCGCTCATGCTCCTTGAGGCATATGAAAAACAGCAGTCCCGCCCCGGCCATGCGGCACAAAAGATACGACAGCGCCGCGCCGGTCATGCCCATTCTCAGCCCCCGCATCAGCGCCATGATGGCCGCCACCTGCACCGCGTTCATGGCGAAGGCCGCCAGCATGGGCGACCTGGAGTTGTCCGCCGCCCGCATCACGCTGGAGAGCACATTGTACACCGCCAAAAACGGGAAGGACAGGATCAGCACCCGAAAATACACCACCGATTCATTGAGGAGCTCCGCCTCGGCCGAGGGCATCAAAAGCCGCATAAACGGCTCCGCCAGCAAAAGGGACAGAAGCGCCATCGCCACGGACGCCGCCACCGCCATGAGCATGCTTCCCTCTATGGTGCGCCCGGCCTCCCGCCTGTCCCCGGCCCCCAGCAGTCTCGACGTGATCACCGCCGCCCCGCTGGTCAGCAGGGAAAACAGGGCGTTATATACATTGATCACCTGGTTCGGCACCGACGCCGCCGCCAGGGCGCTGCGGCTCACACCGCCCATCAGGGCGGACAAAAGGATCCCCACCGCCATGGTGACGCCGTGCTCCAGCGCCACCGGGAACACGAACCGGGCGTACTCTCTTGCCTTGATCTGCGTACCGTTCACCGTCCAAAAAACGGGCGCCCCGCCTTCGCGAAGCGCCCGCCCCATATTTATTCCTCTTCGTCCGCCTCGACGATCTTCAGATACTCGTTGAACACCGCTTCCAGCAGCGCCTCGTCCTCCACGCTCTCGTAGGTCTCGTCGCCGTTTTCGTCGGTCACAATCTTCAGGATCATCACCTCGTCGTCCGCCAGATCCTCCATGGGCTCGGCAGGCGAGAGCAGTATGTAGGCGTCGCCCTCATACTCCACCGTCATCACGTGCTCAAACTTGACCTCGTTGCCGTCCTCGTCGATCAACTCCACGATGTTGTCCCGCTCCATATTCTGATCGTCCATACCATTATCTCCTTTCGGTCTGTATCTCACAGGCTCCGTCCATCCGCCCGCGTCCAGGAAATTCTGCAGTATCTCCTGGGCCGCCAGCCTGTCCACCACCTGTTTTCTCTTGTTTCCCTTTACGCCGCCTTCCCGAAGGGCCCTGTGGGCCACGCAGGTGGTCATCCGCTCGTCGAAATACCGCACCTGCCAGCCCTCGTTCATCAGCACCTCGGCAAAGCGCATCACCTTTTCCGCCTGGGGGCCGATCTGCCCCGCCAGCGTCAGCGGCAGGCCCACCACGATCCGGTCCGTGTCGTACTTTGTGAGCAAGGCCCGCACCTTTTCCTTGTCCGGGCCCCAGGCCACCGCCTGTATGGTGTCCAGCCCCTGGGCCGTGATCCCCAGCGGATCCGACACCGCCGCGCCGATGCGCCTGTCGCCCACGTCCAGGGCCAGTATCCTCTTCACCCTCACACCACCTTGATGCAAAACTGGGGGCACACGCTGCCGCAATACCCGCACAGCACGCACTTGCTCTCGTCTACCCGGGCCCGGCCGTCGATGACTTGAATGGCCCCCTGGCCGCACCGCCTGGCGCACCGCCCGCAGCCCTCGCACCAAAAATCGATGAGCAGACGCCGCTTGTCCCGCCGGGCCAGTTCCTCGTTGGGCTCAAGCCCTTCGAACAGGTCGCAGTTATAATCCACTTCCTCGTCCCTCTGCATACCCACCGCCACGGAGGATATCCCCTCCACGCTCAGGGCATACCGGAACGCTTCCCGCCTTTTCGGGATCAGGTGTCCGCCCCCCAGGGCCTTCATGGCGTACATGCCGATGCCGCATTCCCTGGCGAAGGCGACGGCCCTCTCCATGTCCTCCCGGCTCCCGTCGGCCACGCCCAGCCCTTCCATATTCACAATGGGGAATATCACGTCGATCCCGCCGAATGTGGCCGCCGAGCGCACGCACCCGGCGTAGTGGGTCGACACCCCCACGGCCCTCACCCGTCCCTGTTCCTTCTGCCGGTTCAGATACGTCAGGGCCCCCTCGTGGCCCCGCAGGGTGTGTATGCTCTCCTGCTCGTGGAGCATGAACAGATCCACCCAGTCCCGTCCGATCTCCCGAAGGCACTTTTCAAGGGACGCCTGCGCCGTTTTCTCGTCGTAGCAGTAGCTTTTGGCCGCCACCACCATGTCCCTGTCGCTTTTTAAGGCCTCGCCGATGTACCCATAGCTGTCATACAGCTCCGCCGCGTCCAGAAAGTTCACGCCCCGTTCCCGGGCGCGCAAAATCAGGCGGGCTCCCTCCTGGTGGGAAAGCTTCGCCTGCATCGGGCTCATGGTCAGCGTGCCAAAGCAGAGTCTGGACACTTCTATCCCCGTGCGCCCCAATACGGCGCGGGAGATCATTCTTCCCGTACCTCGATATAATTGCGCACCAACTCTTCCAGTATCTCGTCTCTTTCCAGACGACGGATCAGGGTGCGCGCCTGCTGATAGCTGGTGATATAGGTGGGATCGCCGGAAAGGATATAGCCGACGATCTGATTGATGGGGTCGTAGCCCTTGGTCTCCAGGGCCTTATACACCTTCATCAATATGGCCTCCGCCTCCAGCGACGCTTCCGTCCTGGCCGCGGAGTGCTTCCTGTCGCCCCCGCTTGCGTTCATAGCGCACCGCCTTCCTGCCTGTACATCTCTCCCTATTATACACTATATTCGTGAAGATTTCAAACTATTTCGTGCCGTAATGACCAAATTCTTGCCACAGAACGAATGATTAACATGACCGGAGCCGCCAAAAGCATGCCCATGGGGCCCGCGGCCCCGCCGCCAAAGGCGATCCCCAGCAAAACCGCCGCCGGATGGAGCCCCGTGGTCTCCCCAAGAAGCCTGGGGCTCACCACATACCCGTCGATCTGCTGCACCACAAACAGGGCGACGGCCGTGTTCACCGCGCACCCGAACCCCTGCCCCAGGGCCGAAAGGATGGCCGGTACCGCCCCG
>CADAGW010000194.1:8641-11046 GCA_902787475.1 uncultured Eubacteriales bacterium | reverse complement strand
GGGCGCGGGGGACAAGGCGGCGGTGGAGATGGGAGAAGGGTTCGAGCGGGCGCTGTACAGCATGCTGGCGTGCCTGGCGGCCTCGGCGGTGCTGGCGCTGATCTGGATCGGGGCGGCGCTGACCTTTGGGCGCTGGGCGGCGGAAGCGGCGTCGTGAGGATATGGGAAACGGATGGCGGGAATGGATCGTGGGCCTGTGCGAAATGTGCGCGGCGGGAGCGCTGTGCGATCTTTTGTGCGGGGAGGGGCCGTCCAGGCGGGCGGTCAGGTGGATCATGGGGCTCTCCCTCATGAATGCCTTTCTGGAGGCGGCGGGGGAGCTGGCCAGGTGGGCGGCGGGCATGTGACCCTGTGGGAGAAAATGCGGAGAAACCGGGGCATGGAGTGGGCCGCGGCGGCGGTGGCGGCGGGGGCGCTGGCGCTGTGGCTCACCGGCTCCGGGCGGGGCGGCACGGCGCAGGAGAAGCGCATCGGGGAGATGCTCTCATCCATAGAGGGGGCGGGGCGCGTGCAGGTGATGGTATCGGAGGGCGCCCGGGACGGGGAGAGGCAGACCCGGGTGGTGGTGATCGCCCAGGGGGCGGAGGATGTGAGAGTGGCGGTGGAGCTGAGCCGGGCGGCGTGCCTTTTGACCGGGGCGGAGCCGGAATGGGTGGAGGTGTTCGCCATGGGGCCGGGATGAGGCGGGCGGGAGCGGCGTGCGTCCTGTCCCTTTTGGCGCTTTTGGGGTGCGTGGCGGCGTCCGTCAGGCCCCAAACGGTGATCCGCCCGGCGGCCACGGTATGGCGCGATGGCCGGGAGGACATGTGGCGGGCGGTGGAGGCGCTGGGCAGGATCGCCGGGGATGAGGGGGAAAGCGAAGGCGTGCGGGATATGGCCCGAAAGCGGCGGGGCATGATGGTGGGCTGGATGGAGCAGGAGGCGGCCCTGGAGGCGATACTCAATATGCTGGGATACGGGCCCTGCCGGGTATGTGTGCGGGAGAGGGGCGTGTATGTGGCGGCGGGGGTGGAGGAAAAGGACGTATTGAGGGTCCTTGAGATCGTGTGCCGGGAGACGGGGCAGGGGCCGGAGAAGGTAAAGATATGGCCCGCGGGCAGGGAAAGCGCCAAGGGGACGGCCAAAACCAAAAGATAATTGAAAAAAACTGTAAATCATCGGATTTTTGGCCCATCGGGGTTTGAAAGATCGGCGTTTATCTGGTATAATAGAGCGTATTAAAGGAGGTGTTCCCATCATGAGTGATAATTTGCCGACCAACGTGCAGCTGGAGACCAGCGAAAGCGGTACCGTTTCCTTCGCGCCGGAGGTCATTGCCACCATCGCTGGCGTAGCGACCACCGAAGTGGAGGGCGTGGCCAGCATGTATGCGGGCAGCTCCGGTCTGGCGGATATGTTTTCCCGGAAGAGTTCCCAGGCTAAGTCCCTGACCAAGGGCGTGCGGGTGGACTTTACCGACAGCGCCGTGACGGTGGAGGTGGCCATCATCGTGGACTACGGCTCGCCCATACCCGACGTGTCCCAGGGCGTGCAGGAGAACGTGAAAAAGGCCATCGAGACCATGAGCGGCCTGACGGTCAGCGCCGTGAACGTGCACGTGCAGGGCCTGAGCTTCGAGCGGGAAAACCAGAAGGCCATCGAGGAAGAGAAGCAGCAGAGGATCGCCGCCCGCAAGGCGGAAGAGGAAATGGCCAAGGAGAACGAATTCTGGAAGGACGAGAAGGTCGAAGAGGCGCCCGACGCGGCCGCCGAGACCGAACAGCCTGAGGAGGCCGCCGCCGAGGCGGAAGCCGCAGAGGAGGAGACCGTGGACGAGACCCTGGACGATACCCCGGACGAGTGCGCCGAGTGTGAGGACGAGGTCAAGGACCTAGGCGAAGAAGGCACGGAGGCGGATCCTGAATGAAGATGAAGATATGGGACCGGCTGCTGCTGGCGCTCTACGCCATACTGGGCCTGTGCGGCCTGGCGGCGGTGGGCGGCGCCATATTCGCGCCGGAGATGACGGCCCGGGTGGCGGACAAGCTCCGCTCCGCCTGGGACGACAGGCTGATCCGGATCGCCATTTGCGCTGTGGCGCTGGTGATACTGGTGTGGACCATCCGGGTGTTTCTGCTGGCCTTTAAGCACGAGCCCCGGCATGACAGGGGTTCCGTGGCGGTGCAGAACACCGAGAACGGCTCCGTGCGGGTGAGCGTGCAGGCCATGGACGCCCTGGTGCGCCAGGCCATCGGCTCCTCCGAGGGCGTGGTGGACATTAAGAGCAGGATCATCAATCACGAGGATTCCATCAGTGTGAAGATCGAGATGACCTTGTCCGGCGACGCCCACATACCCAACGTGACCATGCTCCTTCAGAGGAACATAAAGTCCTTTATCGAGGAGTTTTCCGGCATCGCCGTGAG
>CADAGW010000194.1:0-8627 GCA_902787475.1 uncultured Eubacteriales bacterium | reverse complement strand
GCCGAGGAAGCGGCCCAGGAAGCCGCCCCTGAGGCCGGGGAGCGGGTCACCGAAATGGAGGACGCACCGTCCTTTGAGCCCGCCGCCGAGGAGGATGCCCCGGTGATGGACGAGACGGTTTCCTTCGATCAGGATAATCATTGGCGGGAGGACGAGTAAATGCCTGCATACGTCAAGAGGATCATCGGCGCGGCGCTTGGTGTCGCCGCGGCGCTTATGATGCTGTATATGGGATTTTGGAAGGGCCTGCTGGTGATCGTGCTGGGCCTGTTGGGGTTCTGGCTCACCGGGGAGAGAAAGATACCGGCCTGGTGCCTGACCCTCATTGAGAAGATCAGGAACAGAAACGGGAACGATATGTGATTCACGCGCCGGCGGCGCCGCAGGGCGCCGTCGGCGCTGCGCTGATCATAGGAGCATGGAGGAGACGGCATGAACAGAGGCGACGCCAGAGTGGCGGCCGTGAAGCTGGTATACGAGTGGGAAATGGGCGGCGAAGGCGGCGAGGAGACCAGGCTGGGGCTTTTGAACGTACAGCCCGACGAGCCGGAAGCCGGATACATGGAAAAGCTGCTGGAGCAGGTGAAGGAGCACGCGGAGGAGCTGGACGGGGAGATCGAGGCCCACGCCATCGGCTGGACGCTGGACAGGATCAGCCGGGTGGATCTGTGCATCCTCCGGGTGGCGCTGTGCGAGATGAAGCATATGGCGCTGCCCCCCGCGGTGGCCATCAACGAGGCGCTGGAGCTGGCGAGGGCCTATTCCACGCCGGAGGCCGTCACGTTTATAAACGGCGTGCTGGGCAACATCGCCCGGGAGACGCAGGCGTGAAAGAGTTTTGCCTGGGAATGGATACCAGCTGCTATACCACCTCCGCGGCGCTTTGCTGCGGAGAGGAGTATTACCAGAAGCGGCGGCTTTTGGACGTGGAGCTGGGTCAGCGCGGCCTTCGCCAATCGGAGGCCGTGTTTCAGCATGTAAACCATATGCCCGCCCTTTGGGAGGCCCTGCGAAGGGAGCATCCGGACGCGGTGATCGGGGCGGTGTGCGCCTCTACAAGGCCCCGGCCCCGGGACGGGTCCTATATGCCCGTGTTCACCGCCGGGGAGGGATTCGCCCGGTGCGTGGCGGCGGCGCTCGGTGTGCCGTTTTTTGAGACCAGCCATCAGGAGGGGCACATACGGGCGGCCCGGACGGGGCTTTCGATCCCCCAGGGGCCGATGCTGGCGGTGCACCTGTCCGGAGGCACCACGGAGGTGGTGTATACGGACGGGGAACGGTTCGATATCGTGGGAAAGACGCTGGACATCAGCGCCGGGCAGCTCATCGACCGGGTGGGCGTGGCGCTGGGGCTTTCCTTTCCCGCCGGGCCGGAGATGGAACGGCTGGCCCGGGAGGGGGAAGCGGCTTCGAAGCTCTCCGTGCGGGTGAAAAACGGGGAATGCTCCCTCTCCGGCGCGGAAGCGGAGACCATACGGATGCGGGAGGCCGGGGCAGGCAAAGAGGACGTGGCGGCGGAGGTGTTTTCCTGCGTGGCCCGGACGCTGTGCAAGATGCTGACGCAGACCGGAGAGGCCACCGGGGCCAGGCACGCCCTGCTGGCAGGCGGGGTGGCAGGCTCCATGCTTCTTAGGGGACTTCTCCAGGCCCGGCTCAAAAGGGCCGGAAGCGATTTGAAAATATACTGGGCCGATCCCGCCCTGGCCGGGGACAACGCGGTGGGGGTGGCGGAGATCGGATATGAAAAAATGATGGGCCTGCGGACGCAAGGCGGTAAGGAGAAGATATGAGCGCTGTGCTGATAGACGGAAAACAGGTGGCCGCCCGGATCCGCGGGGAGGTGGCAGAGGCCATACAGAACGAGGGCATCAGTCCCCATCTGGCGGTGATATTGGTGGGGGACGACCCGGCGTCGCAGATATACGTGCGCAACAAGGCCCGGGCCTGCCGGGACTGCGGCATGCGCTCCACGGTGCTTCGGATGGGCGCGGACACCACGCAAAACGAGCTGGAGGCGGCCATTGACCGGCTCAACGAGGACAAAGACGTGGACGGGCTGATGGTGCAGCTGCCCCTGCCCAGGGGGCTGGACGCCCAGACGGCTCTCTCCCGGATACGGCCCGAAAAGGACGTGGACGGCCTTCACACGGTGAACGCCGGGCACCTGTTCAAGGGGGAAAAGGGGATACGGTGCTGTACCCCCGCCGGGTGCATGGAGCTGCTGCGGCGGTATGTGGGGGAGGATCTGACGGGCAAAAACGCTGTGGTGATCGGCAGGAGCAACATCGTGGGAAAGCCCATGGCGGCCATGCTTCTGGAGGCCAACTGCACGGTGACGGTATGCCACTCCAAGACCCGCGACATCGCCGACATATGCCGCCGGGCGGACATACTCGTGTGCGCCGTGGGCAAGTCCCGTTTTGTGACGGCGGACATGGTGAAGGAGGGCGCGGCGGTCATCGACGTAGGCATGAACCGGGACGAAAACGGCAAGCTCACCGGGGACGTGGACTTTGAGGCCGCGCGGGAGAAGGCGGGGTATATCACCCCGGTACCCGGCGGCGTGGGGCCCATGACCATCGCCATGCTGATGAAGAACACGCTGGAGGCGGCCAGGAATGCAGGGAAATCTTGACGTACTGACCGTAAGCCAGCTGAACGAATATGTGCGGCGGCTTCTGGCGGGGGATCCGCTCCTTCGCAGCGTCAAGGTAATGGGGGAGATCTCCGGGTTCAAGCGGCACTACAGCGGCCATCTGTATTTCTCCATCAAGGACGAGGGAGCCCGGGTGCAGTGCGTCATGTTCCGGCAGAAGGCCATGGGGCTCACCTTCGAACCCCGGGACGGCATGCGGGTGGTGGTGTACGCCGCGGCGTCGCTGTTTCCGCGGGACGGGGCGTATCAGCTGTACGCCGAGTCCATGCGGCAGGAGGGCGCGGGGGAGCTGTATCTCCGGTTTGAGGCCCTCAAGAAAAAGCTCCAGGACGAGGGGCTTTTCGACCCGGCCAGAAAGCGGCCCCTGCCCCTGTGGCCCAGGACCATCGGGGTGGTGACGTCACGCACCGGGGCGGTGCTTCGGGACATCTGCCGGGTGGCCAGGCGGCGAAATCCCCATATCGACGTGCTGTTGTGCCAGGCGTCTGTACAGGGGCCCGGCGCGGCGGCGGAGATCGCGGGGGCCATAGAGGACATGAACGCCTGGGGCAAGGCGGACGTGCTGCTGGTGGGCCGGGGCGGCGGATCCATGGAGGATCTGTGGCCCTTCAACGAGGAGATCGTGGCCCGGGCCATCGCCGCGTCCCGGATCCCGGTGATCTCCTGCGTGGGCCACGAGACGGACTTCACCATCGCGGACTTCGTGGCGGACGAGCGGGCGGCCACCCCCTCTGTGGCTGCGGAGATCGCCGTGCCGGACGTGAAAAAGGCCATATATGACGTGGCGGAGAGCCGGGGGAGGATGCTGGACGCCCTGACCCGGCGGCTGATGTATGAAAAGGCCAGGCTGTCGGCACTGACCCGGTCGCCGGCCCTGTCGGACCCGGAGCGGCTGATGGTGGGCGAGCGGCGGCAGATGATGCAGCGGCTGCTCATGCGCATGAACGCCGCCATGGACAAGCGCATGGAGGCGGAAAAGGGGCGGATGACGGCCCTGAATCGGGCGCTGTCGGGGGTCAGTCCCCGTTCGGTGCTCTCCCGGGGCTTCGCCGCGGTGTATGTGGACGGAAAACCGGTGTACGGCGTGGGAAACGCCCGGGTGGGCGACGTGGCCCACGTGATGCTGTCGGACGGAACCTTTGACGCCAGAATAGAAAGGACAGATCGGGATGAAGCTTGACTATGAAGCGGGCATGGAGGAGCTGGAAAAAATCGTGTCCAGCCTGGAAAAGGGCACGCTGAAGCTGCAGGAATCCTTCGACGCCTATGAAAAGGGCAGGGCGCGAAGCTGGCCGCGGAGCTCAATAAGCTGCTCAACGAGGGCGAGGCGAAAATCGCCGCCCTGCAGAAAAAGGCGGCGGGCTTTGAGGAAGAGGACATTTCCGGGGAGGTGCTCTGATGAAATCGCCCAAGGAATTCGCGGCCATCGTGGAGGAGGCGCTGGAGGGGTACTTAAAGCCCTCCGGCAACGGATACGCCCCGGAGGAGGCTCCGGAGATCGGATTTGACACCAAGAAAGCGGCGCTGAATGGTTTGTATCTGGGGGATGTGCCCGAGCCCCTCATATCCGCCATGCGGTACAGTCTCCTGGCCGGGGGCAAGCGGCTCCGGCCGGGACTGCTCCTGGCCACCATGGAGACGCTGGGGGCCGACTGGCGGGAGGGACTGCCCTACGCCTGCGCCCTTGAGATGATCCACACTTATTCCCTGATCCACGACGATTTGCCGGGCATGGACAACGACACCCTGAGGCGGGGAAAGCCCACCAGCCACGTGGTGTTCGGCGAGGGACAGGCCATTTTGGCCGGGGACGGGCTGCTCAGCGAGGCCTTTGAGCTGATGCTGAGGTACGCAAGGCCCCTTGAAAAGGATATACGGGCCATGCGGGAGATCGGCTTTGCCGCCGGGGCCCGGGGCATGGTGGCGGGCCAGTGCATGGATCTGCTGTGCGAGAAGGAAAAGCGGCAGGGCGAGGCGGAGCTGGGGTTCATTCACATGAACAAGACCGCCCGGATGCTCATCGCGCCGGTGCGGGCCGGAGCCATACTGGCCGGGGCAGATGAGGAGACGCTGTCCAAGTTTACCGCCTTCGCCAGGCCCTTCGGGCTTTTGTTCCAGGTGACGGATGACCTGCTGGACGTGGCGGGGGACACCGCCGCGCTGGGCAAGCACACCGGAAAGGACGCGGAGGAGGGAAAGCTGACCTACGTGACCTATTACGGCGTGGAGGGGGCCAGGGAAAAGGCCCGGGCCCTGCAGAAGCGGGCGTCGGAGGCGCTGGACGGGCTGGAGTGCGATACCGGGTATTTCCGGGGCCTTCTGGACGGTATGATCGAGAGAACGTTTTAGAAGGAAACGCTGAGGGCTGCCCGCCATCAGACTCCTCGCCAAAGGGACCAGTCTTTTTGGAAACCCATTTTCTCCCTTCGGGCGGACTGAGAAATATAAATCGGCTCCCTTGTTTTGATACAACAGGGGAGCCGGTTCGTTTATTCATCCCACCAGGCGACGGCGCGGACGGGGGAGCCGTCGGCATCGTGTATGGGAAGGGGGAAGCAGCTGAAGTGGAAGGGGGTCGGGGGACACATATCCAGCCTGGTCAGGTTTTCGATGTTGACGATGTCCGTGTTTTGAAAGAGCCGCTTGTGCCGTGGCAGGGGCTCGCCCCATACCGGGTCAAGGCCGATCACGTCAAGGCCTATGCCCTTATAGCCACGCTTTATGATCAGGTCTATGGCCTCCATGGTGAGGCATGGGTAGTCGCCGAAGTATTCAGGCGTGCCCCAGAACCGGTCCCAGCCGGTGCGAAAGAGGAGAAAGTCGGCCTTTTCCGCGTCCGGGCCCCGGGAGAGGATCCTGTCCGGGCCGATGGTGCCGCCCGCGGGGATGTCGCCGCAGTCGATCACCACCGCCGTGCCTATAAACTGGGATGGCGGGAACTGATCGAGAGAAGTCCTGCCCGGGAGAATGTGGGCCGGGGGATCCATGTGGGTGCCGGTGTGGGTGAAGAAGGTGACCTTGGTCTCCTTGAAGCCGTCCTTTTCGTAGGTGTTGGCGGGTTCAAAGCGGGGCGGCTCAGTGCCCGGGTAGACGGGCATGGAGGACTCCATGGGGTGGGACAGATCCAGTACGGTCATGGCGTTGTCTCCTTGTGCGTCGGTCAGGCGTCGTAGACTTGCAGGATCATGCACTTTAGATACTGGGTCTCCGGGGAGGCGGGCAGTATGGGATGATCCCGGCCCTGGGTGCGGAATTCGATCTGGCGCAGCTTTTTGCGGGCGTCCCGGGCGGCCTCCAGCACCGTCTTTTGGAAGGTGGCGGGGTCCACGTGCTGGGAGCAGGAGCAGGTGACCAGATATCCGCCCTCCCGGGCCAGCTTCATGCCCCGAAGGTTGATCTCCTTGTATCCCCGCAGGGCCCCCTCCAGAGCGGAGCGGGTCTTGGTGAAGGCGGGAGGATCCAGTATCACCAGGTCGTATTTTTCCTTGGCGTCGGTGAGGGCTCGCAGGTGGTCGAAGCAGTTATGGGCCTCGAAGCGGACGGACAGGCCGTTGATGCGGGCGTTTTCCCGGGCCACGTCCAGGGCCTCTTCGGATATATCCACGCCCAGCACGTCGCTGGCCCCGTATTTGGCCGCGTGAAGGGCGAAGGAGCCGTTGTGGCAGAAGCAGTCCAGCACCCTCGCGCCGGGACACAGGGGGGCGATGGCGGCACGATTTTCCTTCTGATCCAGGAAGAAGCCGGTCTTTTGGCCGTTCTTCACGTCCACCAGAAAGCGGATGCCGTTTTCGGTCATCTCCACCTGATCGGGCACCTGGCCGTAGAGAAGGCCGGTGGTCTGCTCCATGCCCTCGAGGCGCCTGACGGGCACGTCGTCCCGCTCGTATATGCCCAGAGGGTGAATGGTGTGAACCAGCTCATCCACGATGATGTCCTTGATCCGGTCCACGCCCAGGCACAGGCTCTGCACCACCAGCACGTCGCCGAATTTGTCCACGATGAGGCCGGGGAGAAAATCGCTTTCGGAGAATATGACCCGGCAGCTGTTTTCGTCGCAGAAGGTCTTGCGGTAGCTCCAGGCCTCCCGGACCCTGGCGCGGAAGAAGGATTCGTCCACCACCTCGTCATGGGTGGTCAGCATGCGCAGGGAGATCTTGGAATGGGGGTTATAGAACGCCCGGCCCGCCAGGGTGTTTTTGAGGGTCATGACGTCCACCACGTCGCCGGGAACGAAATCGCCCTCCACCCGCTCGATGTCGTTGTCGAATATCCAGGGATGGCCGGCGCGCACCCGGCTTTCCCGGGTCTTTTTGAGAAATACTTTAGCCACGAGTGTATCTCCTTTGTTGTGTTACGGGGTGATGAGGGAGCGGCATTCCATGTAATACCGCTTTTCCCGGGCGGAGCCCATGGAGAAGGTCTTGCGGGGCAGGGAGCCCCCCAGCCGCACCGAGGGGAACAGGGCGCTCTTGTCAAAGGGGGGCAGAAGGACGCCCGAGGAGCCCTGCTGCACAAGGGACAAAAGCGCGTCCTCCCCGTGGACGTAGTCTATGGCCGCACCGGGGTGGGAGGATATGTATTCGTCCAGGAAGGGCTGGATACAGGCGAGGGCCAGGGGATTTTGGCCGCCGGTGAGGCCGAAGGTCAAAGTCTTTCCGCCGCTTACGAAGCGGCAGGGGCCGAAGGGCGTAACGCCCATGCCCCGGCGGGAGAGCCAGTCGATGAAGCACCGCTGGATGTCGCCTGCGTCCACGCCGGTCAACAGCCGGTGGATGGGCTCAAAGCGCAGGGCGGGGTCGTAGAGGTTTTCGATCTCCACCAGGGCGTATCGGGCGGGATGCTGTGCCGCTTCCTCTGGGGAGAGGGTGGGCCGTATGGCGTCCCAGCAGGCCTTGGCGGTGGCCAGGGAGTGATTGCCGTCGCCCACGGCGAAGAGAAGGCCGCCGGACGCCTGCATGAGATCTGACAGGGCCCGGAGCATGCCGGGGTGAAGGGCGCCTGGCACGCTGGCGGCCCAGAGGCGGCCTCCGCCCAGCATGAGGGGCGTGTCGTAGAGCCTTTGGGCCGTGGAGAGCGCCTGGGCCAGGGGCTCTATGAGGGTATGGCCCGGGTCGTCCACCAGAAGGATGGCGTGGGGAGTCTCCAGGGTGGCGTGCCGACGGATGCGCACCCGGGGCGGGATCCGCTCGGGCACGGTGGCCTCGGTGGCCCGGATGAGGGAGGCAGAGCCCGGGGCGGGGTCGTAGCGCTCCAGGTCGATCTCGGCCATGAGGCCCAGCCGGGTGCCGGAGGGCGTCTCGCGCCAGACGATCTCAAAGGCGTGTACTTGCCGGGTCAGGGCCCGGAGGGCGTCGGCGCGCATGTATTCGTTTATGCGGTCTATGCGCCCGTCCCCCTGGGAGAGCCAGGCCTCGGGGTAGATCATGTGGAGGGTGGAGGGGGCGTTGCCCACGAGGGACTTCACTTCCTGCCAGTATTCCGGCTGGGAGGTGAACTGGTCGCAGGCGATCACCGGCCACAGGGCTAAGTCCACATCCGGCCCGGGCAGAAGCACGTGGGGGACGCGGAGGGCAAAATCGTCAAATGTCATTTTTTTCTCCTTGACCGCGGCGGTCAGACTTCCATTTTTCCTCGGACTCCAGAAGAGTGCGGGCGTGGGCCAGGGCGGTGTCGTGGTCGTCGGCCCCGCCGATCATGCCGGAGAGCACCATGGCCCGGCCCTCGTCGTCCAGCAGGCGCACGCCGGTGCCCGTCCTCTCGCCGTCGGTGGTCTTTTCCACCAGATACTGCCTGTCGGCCAGGGCGGCGATCTGGGGCAGGTGGCTCACGGCGATGACCTGGCGGTCAAAGCCTATGCGGGCCAGCTTTTCGCCCACGGCCTGGGCCATGCGGCCGGACACGCCGGTGTCGATCTCGTCGAATATCATGGCGTCCACGCCGCCCTTTTGGGCCATGACGGCCTTGATGCCCA
>CADAGW010000193.1 GCA_902787475.1 uncultured Eubacteriales bacterium | reverse complement strand
CTCCATGGACGCGGGCAATTTGCTCAAGCCCATGCTGGCAAGGGGCGAGCTCCACTGCATAGGCGCCACCACGCTGGACGAATACCGGAAATACATCGAAAAGGACGCCGCCCTGGCGCGCCGGTTCCAGCCCGTGCTGGTGGAGGAGCCCACGGTGGAGGACACCATATCCATACTCCGGGGCCTGGAGGAAAAATACGAGGTGTTCCACGGCGTGAAGATACAGGACAGCGCCCTGATCGCCGCCGCGACACTGTCCCACCGCTACATCTCCGACCGGTTCCTGCCGGACAAGGCCATCGACCTGGTGGACGAGGCCTGCGCCATGATCCGCACGGAGATGGACTCCATGCCGCTGGAGCTGGATCAGCTGTCCAGAAAGATCATGCAGCTGGAGATCGAGGAGGCCGCCCTGGCCAAGGAGGACGACCAGCTGTCCCAGGATCATTTGGCCGACATCCGCAAGGAGCTGGCCGAGCACAGGGAAAAGTTCAAGGAGATGAAGGCTTCCTGGATGAACGAAAAGGAGGCCATATCCAAGGTCCAGTCCCTCAGGGAGGAGCTTGAGCAGGTCAACGCCGCCATCGAGCGGGCCGAGCGGGAATACGACCTCAACAAGGCCGCCGAGATGAAGTACGGCCGCCTGCCCCAGCTGCAGCAGGAGCTGGCGGCGCAGGAAAAGCTGGCCGAGGAAGCCCAGGGCAAGTCCCTCCTGCGGGACAAGGTGACCGAGGACGAGATCGCCATGATCGTGTCCCGGTGGACCGGCATCCCCGTGAGCAAGCTGGTGGAGGGGGAGAGGGAAAAGCTCCTTCACCTGGACGACCAGCTTCACAAACGGGTCATCGGCCAGGACGAGGCCGTGCGTCGGGTGTCCGACGCCATCCTCCGCTCCCGGGCGGGCATACAGGATCCCAACCGGCCCATAGGCTCCTTCTTCTTCCTGGGGCCCACGGGCGTGGGCAAGACCGAGCTGGCCAAGGCGCTGGCGGAGGCCCTGTTTGACGACGAGAAGAACCTGATCCGCATCGACATGACCGAGTACATGGAGAAATTCTCCGTGTCCCGGCTCCTGGGGGCCCCTCCAGGATATGTGGGCTATGAAGAGGGCGGCCAGCTCACCGAGGCGGTGCGCAGAAAGCCCTACTCCGTGATCCTGTTCGACGAGGTGGAAAAGGCCCATCCCGACGTGTTCAATATCCTTCTGCAGGTGCTGGACGACGGCCGGGTCACCGACTCCCAGGGCCGGACGGTGGACTTTAAGAACACCATCATTATCCTCACCTCCAACCTGGGCTCCCAGTACATACTGGAGGGCATCGACGAGAACGGCGAGCTGAAGCCCCAGGCCAGAAGCCAGGTGGAAGCGCTGCTCAAGAGCAGCTTCAAGCCGGAGTTTTTGAACCGGCTGGACGAGATCGTGTTCTACACGCCCCTGTCCCGGGATCAGATCGGCTCCATCGTGGACCTGATGATCAGCGACCTGAACCGGCGCATGAAGAGCCAGCAGCTGGGCGTGCGGCTCACCGACGCCGCCAGGCAGTACGTCATCGACACCGCCTACGAGCCCACCTACGGCGCGCGGCCCCTCAAGCGGTTCATACAGAGCCAGATCGAGACCCGCATCGCCAAGCGGATCATCGCCGGGGACATCCCCGCCCGCTCCACCATAGTGGTGGACACCGACGAGAACGGACTGACCATATCTCCGGACACCAGCGTGGAGACGGTGGAGGTCACCGACAGCGACGTGAAGTAAACGCATATACAAACGGACTGCTCCCTTGCCTAAGCGGCGGGGAAGCAGTCCATTGTTTTTATGGGCAGCGATTCCTATTCCCGTATGTTGTCCGGGTCGATGGAGAGGAAATTCCGCCCCTGGTGCAAAAGCACCCTCTTGCCGAATTTGGCGAATATGTCGCCGGACTCCCCGGCACAGGCGCGGGTCAGGGGCACGTGCTGGCCCCAGAAGGAGGGCACCTGGCAGGGAATGTATTCTCCCGTGCGCACCACCCGCTCGCACATGTCGATCACCGTGGGCAGGCAGTCGTCGTCCAGCGGCGCGCCCAGGGCCCGGAAATCGTGGTGGCCGTTGTATATGCCGTCGTATTCCCCGGCCATGTCCCGGATGCGCCTTAATGCCTTCAGCGTGGTCTGAAGGGGCGCCGCGCCCACGCCCAGGTTGTAATTGAGGGCGTCCCCCGCGATGAGGGTGCGGGCGGCCCGGTCCAGAAACACCATTTCCCCCGCCGTGTGGCCGGGGCAGTGATAGGCGGTCACGATCCGCCCGCCGCCCAGGTCAAATTCCATGCCGTGCGTCAGATCACGCACAATGGGCATGGGCTCCGTGGGCTCCCGGAGATCCACCTCGATATCGTAGGGGTAGAGATGGAACATGGTGTAGGGCGAGCCGATGCAGTCCTTCTGCCGCCGGGCGATGTGCTCCACGTCCCCCTTGCGCCAGGACAGGGCCTCGGGGATATGGCACCCCTGATCCGCCGGGTGGAGCCACACCTCGGGGAACTGGCGGGCGTTGCCTGTGTGATCCACGTGGCCGTGAGACAGGACCACCGTCACCGGCTTGTCGGTGAGCATTTCCACAGCGCCGCGAAGGTCGCCTATACCCATGCCGCAGTCGATGAGCAGCGCCCGCTCGCTGCCGATCAGCAGAAACATGCTGGCGCAGTCGAATTCGTCGATCTCCCAGGTGTCCTTTTTGAACTGCACCATGGGATAGAGCCGGGTCAGAGCGCCGGACATGATCATCCCTCCTTTTTGACCTGCAGTAGACCACGAGCGCCACGGCGGACACGAACTGGGCGGGGTATATACTCATGCCCCACAGCCGGTTGCCGTTTTTCTGGATCAGGGCCACCAGGGGGCTCATGGCGCAGGTGGCCAGAAAGCCCGCCGCTCCGCCCAAGGCCGCGTTCACCGCCAGGGCGTTTTTCCGGTTCTCGCCCCGTATGTAGTCATATATCAGGTTGGTCAGGGAGCTGTTGATGCCGCCCATGGCCACGGCGTAGAGGCAGTAATGAATGGCGTAAAGCACTCGCCCGTTGGAGGGCACGGTGAAGCAGTTGACCAGAAATCCCGCCGCCGCCACCATGAAGCACAGATACACCATGCGGCTGAAGGAGCGCTTGTCGGCGTAGCGGCCCAGCATGGGGGACACCAGCGCCCGCACCACGCTGTAGGCGATGGACAGAAGGGATATAAAGGTCATGGAGAAGCCCAGCTCCTTGATCTGGTAGGCCCCGTAAAAGGGCGTGGCGCAGCCGGCGGCCATGTGCCACAATACGCCCACCAGCACCACCCGGAAGAGCATCTTCTCCTTTAAGAAGCCCAGCATGCCGCCGGACGCGCGTCCCTGGGCCTGCCTGGGCTTTTCCTCCACCGCCCAAAGGGTCAGGGTGTGCCCGATGGTCAGCGCCAGCACCACCGCCGCGCCAAGGACAAAGGCCGCTCTTTCCCGGCCCGCCGCCTCCAGATGGTCTATGCAGGCTCCCATCAAAAAGGTGAAGGCCATGCCGCTCAAGAGGGACACGATCTCCTTGGCGGCGGTGAAGGAGCCCCGCTTTTTGTCCTCCACCAGGCTCATCAGCCAGTCCGTCTTTTGGGACAGGATCATGTTGTAGAGCACATAGCCCCCGCAGAACGCCGCGAGGAACACCGCCGTCTTTCCGGCGGAGGAGAGGGGGAACACCGGCGTCAGATATACCAGGGCGAACAAAAGCTGGTTCAGCGTGTTTACGGCCATGATGGGCCGCTTTACGCTCCCGCCGCCCCGGAAAAGGGCGATGGCGGAGAACTGGAACACGCACCCCAGCGACACGAAGGAGGAAAGGATGCCCGTGAGGCTGTCCGAAAAGCCCAGGGCCGATGTGATCCGGGCCAGATACGCCCCGCTCAGCAGTATGGCGATAAAGTATTCCAGGGCGGCCTCAATGATATACCACAACTGTCCCGCCGCGTTTTTGTCCTCTTTGAGCCGTTTTCTCTCTTCCCTTGCCCAACCTGTCAGCGATTTGATACGCTCATCTTCCTTCGCTTATTGTGCGGAAGCGGCCTTCCGGTTTTGAAGTATGGAATACACCGTCACGGACGATAGCACCACCAGAGCGCCCGCGATGGAGAATACCCCGGGAAATTCCCCCGCGAAGAGGAACACCCATGTGGGGTTCATCACCGGCTCCACGTTGGATACGATGGCCGCGGCGATGGGATTGACCCCACGGCGCATGCCCAGGCTGAACATGAGATAGCCAAGCCCCAGGCACACCCCCATGGCCCCGGCGGGGAGCAGCTGGCCGGGGGCCAGGGAGAACCCCGGATCAAAGGGGATATACAGCAGGAGCGCCGCGGAAATGAGATTGCCCATATAGGAATAGGTCATGGCGTCCACCCCCGGCATCCGGGCGGCGAAAAACACCATGGCCCAGCTGACCGCGGAGAGAAGGGCCAATATATCCCCCGTCAGCCGTCCGCCGCCCAGCCCCTCCACAAAGCACATCAGCACCCCGCACAGCACCAACGCCGCGCAGATCAGGTCCAGCCTCGTGGGCTTCTGCCGGTACGCCAGATAGGAAAACAGGATCACGAAGGCGGGCATGGCGTACTGGAGCACGATGGCGTTGGCGGCGGTGGTGAGCCGGTTGGCGTACATAAAGAAGATGCTGGTCAAGGTCACGCCCCAGGCCCCCAGCATCACGCCCCGGGAAAAGGCGGGGCGGAAGGAGCGCCGGGCCCCGCCCAGCATCACCGCGGCGATCAGCGCCCGGAAGCCCGTGAGGGTCAGGGGGTGATAGGTCACGGTCTTGCCCAGCACCCCCGAAAAGCTCCAGAACAGGCAGGCGAGTATGACGAGAGGCGCGCCGGATATCCTGCGGCTCATTTTATGGCCGCCCGCCGGGCGTTGATGAGGCAGCCGTGAAGGAGCAGGCTCCGATCCTCGTCGGAGAGGCCGTTCAGCCGCAGTGAGAGAGGCTCGCATTTGCCGTCATGACAGCGCATGGCCCTGATGTCCTCCTGCCCCTTTTCCACCGCGCTCCGGATGCCGGGCAGATACACCCAGTCCCCCTCGCACAGCGGATGCTCCGCCGCGTCCTCCATGGTCAGGGGCAGCATGCCCCAGTTGATCACGTTGGAGCGGTAGCGCTTGGTGGCGTATTCCCGGCAGATATTGGCTCCGCCGCCCAGCACCCTCTGGCAGGAGGCCGCCTGCTCCCGGGCGGAGCCGTCGCCGGGCCGAAGGGCGAACACCAGGGAGCTGATGTGGGCGTTTTGCGCCCCCAGAGCATCCATCACGGCCTTCACCTCGGGAGAGACGGCGCCGTTTTGCCGGTCCTTTTCCTGGGCGGCGGCCCACTTGGCCCGGCCCACGTAGCCCGGATCCCGGCGGGAGAGGGCGAATTCCGCCAGCCGCAGGGGGTTGGAGCGGTAGCTGGAAGTCTCCCCGGAGGGGATCAGCTCGTCCGTGGTGGTCACGGGATCGGTGATGGCGGAGGCCACGTACAAAAGCAGGTCGTCCGCCAGCGGCGGCATCTGGGGCCAGTCCGCGATGTTGGGCCCGAACACCAGGGGGGTGTCCGGCTGGGGACGGCCAATGCCGTCGTACACCCGGGCCCGGTACGGCGCGTCGTCAAAGGCGTAGGGATGGGGCCTTTCGGTCCACTCGATCTCGTCCGCCGGGGTGATCCGCCCGCCCATCAGGCAGGTGGCGGCGATGGACCGGGCGTCCATCAGGGCCACGTAGGCCAGCTGGCCCTCGGCGGGCTTGGAGCCCTCCCGGCTGGGGAAGTTGCGGGTGGCGTGGCGCAGGGACAGGCCGCCGTTCTGGGGCACGTCCCCGGCCCCGAAGCAGGGGCCGCAGAAGGCGGAGCGGAGGGTGGCGCCGCTCTGCAGAAGCTCGGCGGCGGCTCCGTCCCGATACAGGGCCAGCTGCATGGGGGCGCTGGCGGGATACACGGAGGGAGCCAGGCCCGCCGCGTGGCCGCGCAGTATGTCCGCCGCGGCGCACAGGTTTTCGAACATGCCGCCGGAGCAGCCCGCGATCTCCGCCTGGTCGGCCCACACGCCGCCATCGTGGATCTTCACGGCCAGGGAGGGAGCCTTGGGGGTCATCTTGAGGGCCGCCTGGTGGCACTGATTGAGGCGCGGGGCGGGATCGGCCAAAAACTCACGGATGGGCAGGGCATTGCTGGGATGGAAGGGCAGGGCGATCATGGGCTCGATCCCGGAAAGGTCGATCTTCACCGCCCGGTCATACACCGCCCCCTCCTCCGGGGCCATGGGAGCGTAGTCGCCCTCCCGGCCGTGTATGGCCAGGTAGCGCCGCACCTCCTCGTCTGTCTGCCACACGGAGGACAGGCAGGCGGTCTCGGTGGTCATCACGTCGATGCCCATCCGGTACTCGCAGGACAGGGCGGCGATGCCGGGGCCGATGAATTCCAGCACCCGGTTTTTCACGAACCCGTCCGGGAAGGTGGCCGCCACGAGGGCCAGGGCCACGTCCATGGGGCCCACGCCCTTTCGGGGCGCGCCGGTCAGCTCCACCGCCACGATCTCGGGCATGGGGGCGTCCCAGGTCAGCTCCAGCAGCTGCTTGACCAGCTCCGGGCCGCCCTCGCCCACGCCCATGCACCCCAGCGCGCCGTAGCGGGTGTGGCTGTCGGAGCCCAGTATCATCTTACCGCATCCGGCCAGCTTTTCCCGCACATACTGGTGGATCACGCCCTGATGGGCCGCCACGAAGGCCCCGCCGTACTTTTTGGCGGCGGACAGGCCAAAGGCGTGGTCGTCCTCGTTGATGGTGCCGCCCACGGCGCACAGGCTGTTGTGGCAGTTGGTGAGCACGTAGGGCAGGGGGAAGCGGGTCATACCGCTGGAGCGGGCGGTCTGTATGATGCTGACGTAGGTGATGTCGTGGGAAGCCATGGCGTCAAAGCGGACGTGCAGGCCGTCGCCGCCGCCCACGTGGTGGGCGCGAAGTATGGCCTGGGCCATGGTGCCCCGGGCCGGGCCCTGGGCGGGCTGAAGGGTGCCGTTTTTCCACTGCATGGGCGCAGCGATTTTGGATAGCATGGCAAGTCCTCCCCTGCGAAATGGTATTTCCTGTATTGTAGCACTTTATCGGAATAAAATAAAGCGGGGAAAGGGGAGTTTTGATGAATTTATGGAAAGAAGAAGGGCAAATATACACCAAAGCGTAACACAATATTTCGACTGGCTCCGCCGAAAAAGGCGCGATATGGTTTATCATATTCCCAAACCCACAGGAAAGGGGAATGGATATGAAGTATATGCCTCTCAGCGACATGGATATACAGGTGTGGATCGAGACGGAAGAGGGCCGCATGACCCCGGATGTGCGGGACGGGCGATATGTGTGGACCGACGTGTCGGTGTCCCTCGCGCGGGAAAACGGCAGGATGGGGGTATATCTCACAGCGGACACTACTCCTGTCACCCGGGTGTACCTCC
>CADAGW010000192.1 GCA_902787475.1 uncultured Eubacteriales bacterium | reverse complement strand
GGGTTTCATTACCTATATCTTATCACATATTCCCCATGGAGGCAACGTAAAAATGACCGCTTTGAGCGGTCATTTTGAATGGAATGCCGGCGATCACAGATGCAGCAGGTCCTTCAGCGCGCCGAGCAGGTCCCAGCCGTAGTTGTTGGCAAAGGAATGGAGGAGCAACACCCCCAGGAACGAGACGAGGACCCAGATGATCCCCAGGCGCAGCTGGAACCAGGCGTTTTTTGTGTTGCCGGGAGTGATGGCCAGGTGATAGTCCTCGGGATGGGTCGGGTCGTAGAACAGCTCCAGGGTCGTGCCCACGGGGTACCGCTCCGGCTCCAGAGTGAAGTCGTCCTGGGCCTCGTATTCCGTGCCGTCCGAGGTGATGTAGCGCAGGATGGGGTAGTGGATCATGTAGGGATGCCCCCTGCTGAACTGCTGCACATCCTTGTAATCCGCGATCAGGGCGGTGGCGCGCTCCTTTTCCCGCGCTTCCTTCTCCCGGTAGCGGCGGAGGTTGGTGACGCCCAGCCAGACGAAGATCCACCCCACAGCGGACCACATCGCGAATACCAGCAGGAACTTGTCCATCATCGAGCCCTCCTTATACATCATAGACGGAGACTGGCAGATTTTGGTTCCGGGTTATCCTTCGCAATGCGCCTCGATGGCCTGCCAGACGAATTCCGCGGTGCCCGCGCCGGCCTGGCGGTCGATGTTCGCCGTCATGTCGCCGCCGCCCGCGTACATCGCGCCCAGGCTCCGGAGGATCCCGTCGGAGCAGGTGTACATGTGCTCGGTGATGAAGTCCTGCAGGCGCTTCACCTGCGCCTGGGCCTCGGCCGAGGCCGGGTCGCCGCCGCGCAGCGCGCCGAAGGCCTTGAAGATTTCCCACATCTGCTCGTGCAGGGCCTGCTGCTCCTCGCGGGTGCGGCCCCTGGACTTTTCCTCGTATTCCTTATACTCCTTGGTCTGTCCCCAGGAGGCCTTGGCCTGGGCGGCGTATTCGTCGATCTTTCGGGTGTCAAAGGCTTCGAAACTCAAGTGATTCACTCCTCTCGCTTTCAGTCCACGGGCAAGGTCGATCAGGTTGTCCAGGTGGTCCCGCCGAAGGGTCAGCAGCTCGATCTGCTGCTCCAGGGCCTTGCCCCGGTCGAAGTCGGGGCTTTCGACGATGGCGCGGATGTCCTTCAGCGGAAACTCCAGCTCCCGGAAAAGCAGGATCTGCTGCAGCCGCTCCAGCGCCGCCTCGTCGTAGAGGCGATAGCCCGCCTCCGTGCGCCGGACCGGGGGCAGGAGCCCGATCCGGTCGTAGTATTGCAGGGTCCGGACGCTGACGCCCGTCAGCCGGCACACCTCGTTTACGGTCATCATGCTGATCGCCCCCTCGCTCGTGATGAATCCATTATAAACCATGACGTTGCGTCAGAGTCAATAGGGTTTTGAAAGTTTTGTTGACGGGTTGGGAAGATGGGCGTATAGTGAAAGCAAAGATTGGAATGGCCGTGAAAAGCGCGTATTTGCCGATGCTTTGACGCGACCCTGGGGATCGCCCGCATCCCGGCGGCGAACGAGGGCCTCACAAGGTGAGCCGCGTCATTCTGGGCGGAAGCGAAGGATCCTTTCATTCCTGTCTGTGTCGATCCCGACACGGCGTGGTTGCAAGCTGAGGAGAAGCGACACAGGCACGCAGCCTGAGACGCCGATAATGCGCGTACGGGATTTTTGAAACACACTTTGGTATGAGATTGACAGATGTCCGTTCATGACTTAAAATATTAGGTAACACACTGTACGAAGGGAACCGCGATTCTATGAACCAACCCTACAACGAACACGACGCCCTGCTTTCCTCCATCTTCAGCGACGGTACCGAGCTCTTCCGACAGCCCGCCGAGCCCGAGCCCTGGGATCACGTCTCCGTGCGCCTGCGCATGCAGCGGGGCGCGGACGCCGTCGTGACCCTCCTGCGGGATTTCCCGGCGGAGAACGTGAGCATGTCCCGCTACAGGAGCGAGGGCCTCTTTGACTGGTACGAGGCCAAGCTGTACTGCCGGGAGGAGCCCATATTCTATTCCTTCCTCATCGAGTGGGACGGCAAATACATCCACTTCAACCGCCGCGGTCCCCGCTGGGTGGACACGGTGCCCTCGCCGGACCCCGCCGGCTCCTTCGTGGTCATTCCGGGCTTTCACGTGCCGGACTGGTCCAAAGGCGCGGTGCAGTATCAGATCCTGCCGGACCGCTTTCGCGACGGCAATCCCCACAGCGACATCTGGAACGGCGAGTACTACTACGCCGGAGGCCAGATCCGCCACGCCAAGAGCTGGGACGCCCTGCCGGAGACCGACGACTACCGCTGCCTGTACGGCGGCGACCTGCCCGGGGTGCTGGAAAAGCTGGACTACCTACAGGATCTGGGAGTGGAGGCCATCTATTTCAATCCCATCTTCGTCTCGCCCTCCGGCCACAAGTACGACACCCAGGACTACTACCACGTCGATCCCCACCTGACGGTGATCCATAAGGACGGGGGAGAGACCCTTACGCCCCGGGCACGGACCAACGCGAAGGCCACCCTCTACATCCGCCGCACCACCGACCCGGAGAACCTGGAGGCCAGCGACGCCTGGTTCGCGGACTTCTGCCGCCAGGTGCATCGCCGGGGCATGAAGATCATACTGGACGGCGTGTTCAACCACTGCGGCTCCTTCGGACCATGGATGAACCGGGAGGGCCTCTATGGCCCCAGCACGGGTGCCTACGGCCACCCCAAGAGCCCCTACCGCAGCTACTTCGGCTTCCGGGACGACACGGACTACGACTGCTGGTGGAACGTGGAGACTCTGCCCAAGCTCTACTACGAGCAGTCCAACGCCCTGTGCGAGGAGATCTTCTCCGTGGCGGAGAAGTGGGCCTCGCCGCCCTACTCCATCGACGGCTGGCGGCTGGACGTGGCCGCCGACCTGGGTCAGACCCGTGCCTTCAACCACCTGTTCTGGAAGGAGTTCCGGCGGCGGGTGAAGGCCGTGAACCCGGAGGTGCTGATCATCGCGGAGCACTACGGCGACCCGTCGGAGTGGCTGGGCGGCGACGAGTGGGACAGCGTGATGAACTACGACGCCTTTATGGACCCGCTGTCCTTCTTCCTCACCGGCATGGAAAAGCACTCCGACTACCGCCGGGACGACCTCTACCAGAATGGCATGGCCTTCTTTGACATGATCTTCGACGCCATGTCCCGCATGCCCACGTCCTCGGTGTATTGCGCCATGGACGAGCTGAGCAACCACGACCACAGCCGCTTCATGACCCGCACCCACGGGCGCCCCGGCCGCCTGCACTACGCGGGCAGCGCCGCGGCGGGGGAGGGCGTGCGCCCGGAGGTGTTCCGGGAGGCGGCGCTGATCCAGATGACCTGGCCCGGCGCGCCCACCATCTACTACGGCGATGAGGCGGGCCTCGTGGGCTGGACCGACCCGGACAACCGTCGGGGCTATCCCTGGGGCCGGGAGGACGAGGGCATGATCGCCTTCCATAAGGCCCTCACCGCCCTGCGCAGGGAGCTGCCGGTGCTGCGCCTGGGCAGCGTGAAGCCCCTCTGCGCGGGACACGGCTACATCGCTTACGCCCGCTTCGACGAGGAATCGGCCCTGGCCGTGGTCTGCAACAACATGGAGCAGCCCCTGATGCTGGACCTGCCCTTCCGGGACGTGGGCGTGGAGGACGGCTCGAAAGTGACCATCCGTTTCATCACCACCACTGAAGGGTATTCCGGGGAGAAGACCCTCGCGGGCACGCTGGAGGGCGGCGTGCTGCGCTGGGAGGCCCCGGCCAACAGCGCGGCGGTGCTGGTGTTCGAATAAACTGAAGACGTATAGCCAACCCTTCAAAAGCGGATACTACCGCTGATGAAGGGTTGGCTGTTCATTTGGACTGTTCTCAAATAAGCGACAGAAAAGATCCTTCGCTGCGCTCAGGATGACAAAACCGCGAGGCATCTGTGTCATTCTGAGCGGAAGCGAAGAATCTTTTCACCCCTGTTGAGGTTGATCCTCACATGCCGTACGACGATTAACACAAACATAACGCTTCAAACTATTGACATCGCCCAATTGATTTGATAAAATTGATTTGCAAACGAAATGAAGGAGGTTCACACCATGAGCATTTATGATTATACCGTCAAAGCCCGCAGAGGCGCGACCCTGAACCTGGCAGACCTGAAGGGCAAGGTGCTTCTGATCGTCAACACCGCCACCGGCTGCGGCTTCACCCCCCAGTATGAGGCCCTGGAGAACCTCTACGAGAAGTATCACGACCAGGGCTTCGAGATCCTGGACTTCCCCTGCAACCAGTTCGGCCACCAGGCGCCCGGCGACGAAGGCGAGATCCACGAGTTCTGCACCGCCAAGTACAAGACCCAGTTCGACCAGCTGGCGAAGATCGACGTGAACGGCGAGGCCGAGGAGCCCCTGTTCACCTTCCTGAAGGAAGCCCAGCCCGACGAGAAGGTGGAGGGCATGAAGAACAAGGCCGCCATGGCCATGATCGCCAAGATCAGCACCACCTGCAAGAAGCCCAACGACATCAAGTGGAACTTCACCAAGTTCCTGGTGGACCGGGAGGGCAACGTGGTGAAGCGCTTCAACCCCACCAGCGACCCGGCCTCCTTCGAGGCGGACATCGCCGCCCTCATCTGAGCCATGGACGGCAA
>CADAGW010000191.1 GCA_902787475.1 uncultured Eubacteriales bacterium | reverse complement strand
TGACGGTGAGGGTCTCATCGGGGATAAGGCCGGACACGGAGACATCCTCGCTGGTCAGGGGCTGGCCGTCGTATGTTTTGGCGGCAGAGCCGGTGGTGACGGTGAGGGGGGCTTTTTCCACGGTGAGGGTGCCGGGTTTGGTCGTTATGTCGGCAAAGGAGGCGGTCACGTCCTGGCCGTCCTTGAGGATCCGTTAGGAATCCACGGCGCTTTCGCTGGCGCCCGCCATGGTCTGGCTGCCCCGGGCGGTGGCCTCCAGGGTGAAGCCCTGGGGGAGACCCGCGGCGGTGACCTCGCTGGCGGTGAGGGGCTGGCCGTCGTAGGTCTTGGTGAGGCTTTCCGCGGTCAGGGTGATGGCGGCGGCGTTGGGGGTGACGGTGAGGGTGCCCAGAGACTCGATGACTTCGTAGTTGGAGGGATTCGCGCTGTCCCAGGTGAGGGTATATGTGTTGGGCATGGTGCCCGCGTCGGTGAGGGTGCCGGTGGCGGCGGCGTAGGCGGTCTCATCGGCCACGAGACCGGCGACCTGGGCGACGGGGCTGGTGAGGGGCGTGCCGTCGTATTCCTTGCTGGCCGAGCCGGTGGTGACGGTGAGGGGGGCAGGGGTGACGGTGAGGGTGCCAAGGTCCTCGGAGAGGACATAGTTGGCGGGATTGGCGGAGCCCCAGTCGATGGTGTATCCGTTGATGCTCTCGCCCACGTCGGTCTGGCTGCCCGTGGCGGTGACGCGGATGGAGGGGTCCAGCACCACGGGGTTATAGTGGGCCTCCTCCTGGCCCAGGATCCGGCCGGAGTAGTTGTTGATCCCGGAGTCTATGGTGATGCGGACGTTGGCGCTGTCCAGCATGAGGCGGTTTATGTCGTCCGGGGCCATGGACAGGTCGCTCTGCTCCACCCGATCGGGGGTCTCCGTGGGGAGGGCGGCGATGAGGGAGAGGATCAGCTCCTGATCCCAGTCCGCGTCCTGGCAGGCCCGGGCGAGGAGGTCGGGGTTGTCGGCGGAGAGCCGCAGAAGCTCCTCAGGCAGGTCGGTCTCGGAGACGGGCTCGATCTGGAAGGCGATGCTCTCGTCGTCCTCGCCGTCGGTGAGGCGCACGCTCAGCTTTTCGCCGGCCTTCAGCTGGATCTCCCGGGTGTCGGTGGTGACGGGGTTGGTGCCGTGGACCCAGGTGACGCCGCTGATGCCGTAGAGCACCTCGGCCTGATAGGCCTGGGTATATACGTAGCTGGCGTTGCGCCAGACAGGCATGTCCTTTTCATAGCCGGGGACGGTGAATATGCCGGCCTCGGGGGCGGTCAGGGGGGTGCCGTCGTATGTCTTTTCCGCGCTGGCGGTCCATATGGTCAGCGGGGCGGGATCCACCACCAGCTGGCCGTCCACCGTCTCGATCTGGGCAAAGTGGCTGGTCACGTCCTCGCCCATTTCATTGAGAATGGCGTATTGGGTGACCTGATTGCTCTCCACGCCCGCGTCGGTGATGTGGCCGGTGACGGTGGTGGAGACGGTGAAAAGGGAGGGCAGACCGAAGACCAGCACGTTGCCGGGGCGGCTGAGGGGGTGGCCGTCGTAGAGCTTGCTGGCGCTCTGGGCCACCAGGGTCACGGGGGATTTCCAGGTCCAGTCGCCCTGGGCGGAATACTCGCTCTGGGTGTCCGGGGTGTCCGCGCCGATCCAGGGGCAGCCCTCCTGCACCCGATCGGTAACGCCCAGTTCATCTATGGTGTCCAGCATGAAGGAGGTCACGTCGTCGGGGGTCAGTACCTGCACCTCGGGATAGGAGTAGGCGGAGCGATCCTGGGGAGCGGGGGGATAGATGGTGGCGGCCATGTTGACGGGCACCTGTATGGAGGCGCGGCCGTCGACGCCCTGGTAATAGAGATCCGCCTGGCCCTCCAGCACCATCAGGGAGTCGGGGTCGCTTTCGCCGCGGCCCGCCTCCACGAACACGATGGTGCCGTGTATGCCCACGGTCATGTTGGAGGTCTCGATGTCCAAGCTCTCGTTGGCGTCCAGCTTTTGGGACACGTCCAGGAACAGGGCGCCTTCCTCCAGAGTCAGCACCATGGCCCCGCCGTTTTGACGGAAGGTGACCCGGGAATTCTGATCCAGGGATACGATCTTGGTGTCGTCCAGCCCCACGGAGGCGGAGGCCCCCTCGCCGGTGATCAGGGTCTCGCCGCTGTCGAAGCGGACGTTCTCCATAAGAAACCGGGACTGACCGGAGGCGTCCTCGATGCGCACTTCGCCCTGGTATTTGAGAAGGCGCATGGTGGAGGCGTCGTAGCTTTCCGCCAGGGCCGGGGAGAAAAGGCACAGGCACAGGGCGAAAAGGAGGATAAGGGCGGCACAGGGGCGGGACAGATTTGCTTTCATATGGCACCTCATGGCGGCACGGAGGCCGGGCGGATGGGGGAGAGCGGATACACAGGTCCGCTCAGGGGATAAGAGACTGGATGTTTGTTTGAAAAGGTGACACTTATTCTATTGTATTATACGGCATCGGGGCGAAAATGGCAATAGGAAATGGAAAAAATGGCCTGGCCGGTACGCGCATTGCGATACGACTTGGACATGCGGAATGAGACTGAAGGATGAAAACGGGATCGAGACTGACAAATGCGCGGTCAAAATACCCCTGACTTTTCATGGAGGGAAGCGCTTGAACCTCTGCGCAATATGATCCGATAAGCGAGGAATCATGATATTTCCGGCACAATCAAAGGCGTCACAGGTTGTATCGATGATTGTGAATGGCATGAAAAACCCGGCGGAGCGCCGCGGTGGGGTGCTCTGCCGGGGATCATGGAATAATAGATAAAGCATGGCGGAAGCTCCCGCATTCTTTCGGAAACTCATTTTCACTGAATCCGGTTCCCTTGCGGAAGGCCTGAAAGCAATGGCAAACACTATTGTTTTGCCATGCCAACGGCACGATTCTTTAGATTTACTTCCGTTTTTCTGCCAGAACCAACCGCCGCACCCTTGCACGATCGCGGCGCTTCCTTGTTTTTGGCAGCCATGTTCCGGTAACCGGCATGCCGTACAAATGGAGTAAAACTGCCGGATGATTATATGACGACCGCCGCGCTGTGGCCGGGGAGGGGGATCCGGCCGGTGAAGGGGTGCCACAGGTCGCTGTCCACCACGCGCCAGCGGGTGAGCCGGCCATGGTCGAGGGCGGGAAGAAGCGTTGCTTCCTCGCCGGAGTAATTGCAGAGTACCAGGGCGGAGGCGCCGTCCCTGCGCTGGAAGCGGGAATAGGCGATGGGGCCGGATCCGGTCTGTACGGACACGGCGGCGCCGCAGGTGTCCCGGTATTCGCCGTCCCACAGATAGTCCCGAAGCTCTCTGCGGAGCGCGTCCATCTTTTCGCCGTAGGACACGGTTTTGGGGAAGTCGTGGGGCCAGCCCTTAAAGTAGAACGGCTCGTAGCTGATCACGTAGCGGCACATCAGGCACTGGTTGATCATGTCCCTGTCGTCAAAGCCGCTGACCGCTGTGGCCATGGGCACGAAGGGCTGCATGTAGCGGGAGACGGCCTTGTGGGTCACGCTGCGGGAACGGAAGTAGGAGAACATGTATTTCTGGAACTCCCAGTCGTAACAGGCCTCGCCCGCCAGCAGAAAATCGTCCCGGTCTTTGGGCACGGTCAAAAGCGCTTCCGCCAGATCCAGGTCGCCCTGATGCACGGGATAGCCGTATTTGTGGCCGTGCCGCCGATCAAAGCAGATCACTCCGCCGCCGTGGTGCTGGCATTCATCGAAAAGTATGCCCGGACATCCGGTGCCCACCGCCTTGGCCAGCTCCCTTTTGCAGGCGTCCACGTATTTCCGGCTGCCGAAGCACATGGAGGCCAGGCGGCGCTTGTGGATATCCAGCCATTGGGCGGGGGTAAAGTATTGGTATCCCCCGTGGACGTACCAGTCGCCGAAGGGATCGAGCACCGCGCAGTCGGCCAGCTCCCTGCGGAAAAAGTCCTCCGTCACGTCGCCCCAGGTGAACTTGCAGAACAGTATGATCCTGACGCCCAGCTTCCTGCTGTCTTCTATGGCCTGCTGGAGCTCGGCGTAGGTGCCAAGCCTTGGGTCGTGATCGTGGGAGGGATTGCCCCGGTCCTGACCGCCCCGGTTCCAGCCCACCAGCTGTATGGCGGTGATGCCGTGGCTGGCGCATTCGGCGGCCACCCTGGGTATGTCGGTGAACCGCATCCGAAGCTCGCTCTCGGGGGAGTTGATGTGGATCTGCAGCCAGGCGTGGGGCTCCCGGGCCCACTGGGGCGCCTGGGCGGTGGTCATCCAGGTGTCCCGCCAGGCTTTGTATATGTCCACCCCCGCCTGCCAGGAGCCCTCGTAGGCCTCAAGGCCCACGGGGGTCAGGTCGAATTCTTCCCCGGCGGGGATATAGCACATGTGTATGGGGTTAAAGACGGTGTGGATCGGTTGGTCCCCGGTCTCGTCTCCCTCCGGCACCAGGCTGGAGATGGAGGAGGAATAGCCCCAGGTGTGCTCGGAGTAGAGCATCATGTTGTATTCCGCTTGGTCCATCAGGGCGGGATCGGCGAACCGGCCCTGGGGGTCCAGCTTTTTGACCAGGTCGTAGTGCCGCCGGGCCTCAAGATACATCTTCACCGCCGCGGGGTGGAGCCCACGCCGTCCGCCCACCAGTCCGTAAAGTCCCCGGAATATTCGGGGATCTCCGTGCCGGAG
>CADAGW010000190.1 GCA_902787475.1 uncultured Eubacteriales bacterium | reverse complement strand
AGGCGCACGCGGTTGAGGAGGGTATCGACGGTGCAGAGGCGCAGCGTGCAGGCTGCTCCTGCGCACGCTTCATAAGGCCGGCATCGAGACCCGGGGCGTGGTCATGGATCCCCATCATTTTACCACCCTGGCCTTCGTGTCGCTGGACGAGAGCGGGAACCGGGACTTCAGCTTTGCCAGAAAGCCCGGCGCGGACACCTGCCTGCGGGCGGAGGAGCTGGACAAGGAGCTGATACGCACAAGCCGGGTGTTTCACTTTGGCACCCTGTCTCTGACCGACGAGCCCGCCCGGTCCGCCACCCGCGCGGCCATTTCCCTGGCCCGGGAGAGCGGCGCGTGGATCAGCGTCGACCCCAACCTTCGAAAGCCCCTGTGGCCGTCCATGGACGCCGCCCGGGAGGCCATGGGGTGGAGCCTCCGCCAGGCGGATATCGTGAAGATCAGCGACGAGGAGATCGACTTTTTGTGGGGACTTGGCCCCGAGGACGGCGCGAAAAAGCTGATGGAGGAATACGGCTGTGAGCTGGTGTACGCCACGCTGGGCCCCAAGGGGTGCTATGCCGCCACCCGCCGTGCCAGCGTCACCGTGCCCGCTCCCATCGGCATCCGCCCGGTGGACACCACCGGCGCGGGGGACATTTTCGGCGGCAGCGCCATGAGCCGCCTGCTTCGTCTCCACAAAGCCCCCGCCGACCTGACGGAGCCGGAGCTGTACGGCATCGTCCGCTTCGCCTGCGCCGCCGCCAGCCTGTCCACCCAAAAACACGGCGGCATCGCCAGCGTGCCGGAGATGGACCAGGTGGAACGGCTGATCGGGTCGCAGTATTGACGCCCCCAAAGCATACGCCAGGAGGCGGGATTCTCCTGGCGGTTTCTTATACGCAAAAAGCTCTGAATCAGAAACCGATATGGCACAGCCATGCGATCAGCGATTGTCAAAATCTTCTGTTCAGGATTGGAGAACCCGGCCTTTCAGACATCGTGCTTGATATGCAGGCCGGCCGTGATCTTCCGAATAATCATTCGTCCGTCAGCCACTTCTGAAAGCTCCTGTGCGGAATGGAGTCGCGATCCTTCGGGATCCATGTGCTCCGCGATCAAGGCCCACAGATCCTCATCCTCGGTGTCGGCTTGTCGGGCGGGCAGCAGAAAAAGCCAGGCCCGGAGCAGAGCACATAGACGCAGTCCCTTCGCCTGTATGTCCTGTATACCTCCTGCCAAGAAAGCCGCGGCGATCAGCGGGGCCTGCGCCAGTGACGGACACGCCGCCAACCTCATGTGGAAGTTGGCGGCGGTTCATGGGAGACGGTATTCCACATATATTCAAATCGAAAGCTGCCTGTTTTACCCCCAATACTTCCGGTCCAGGGAGCGGTAGCGGATGGCCTCGGCTACGTCGGGTTTTTCGATGTATTCCCGGCCCGCCAGGTCGGCGATGGTACGGGAGACCTTCATGACGCGGGTGAAGGCCCGGGAGCTCAGGCCCATGGTGCGGCCGGCCTGCAGGAGAAGGTTTCGGGCGTCCTCCCGCATGGGGCACAGTTCGCCTATGGTGCGGGCGTCCAGGCGGGCGTTGCAGGGGATGCCGGCGCCTTCGTAGCGCTTTCTTTGGAGGGCCCGCGCCGCCTCCACCCGTGCGCGGACGGCGCTGGAGGGCTCCTCCAGGGTGTTGTCGGCGATGACCTCCGGGTCTACGCTGTCCACCTGGATGTGAAGGTCGATCCGGTCCAGCAGGGGGCCGGAAATGCGGGAGAGGTATTTGCGGATCTCCATTTGGGTGCACCTGCAGGGCTGCAGGCGGGAGCCGTAGTTGCCGCAGGGGCAGGGGTTCATGGAGCACACCAGCATGAACTGGGAGGGATAGGTGCTCTGGGCCGCCGCCCTGGCCACGGTGACGAAGCCGTCCTCCATGGGCTGGCGCAGGCTCTCCAGCACGTCCCGCCGGTACTCCGGCAGCTCGTCCAGAAACAGCACCCCCGAATGGGCTTTGGAGATCTCCCCGGGCAGGGCGTGGGAGCCGCCGCCTATGAGGGAGGGCTGGGAGGCGGAGTGGTGCGGGGCCCGGAAGGGCCGCTCGATGAGCAGGCCGGTCTCCGGCGGGGCGCCCGCGGCGGAATGGATGCGGGTGACCTCCAGCGCCTCCTCGAAGGTCATGTCGGGCAGTATGGTGGGAAGGCACCGGGCCAGAAGGGTCTTGCCGGAGCCGGGCGGGCCCACCATAAGCACGTTGTGACCCCCGGCGGCAGCGATCTCCAGGGCCCTTTTGGCGGCCTTCTGGCCCCGGACGTAGGCCAGGTCCATGGCCGGACGGCGCTCGCCCAGCAGGGTCTCGTAGGTCACGGGCTCGATGGGCTCTATGACGCTGTCGCCCTGGAGCTGAACGGACAATTCCTTAAGGGACGTGACGGGATAGATGGCCACCCCGGCCACGCACCGAAGCTCCCTCGCGTTTTCGGCGGGCACGTAGAGGGTCTTGACGCCCTGGGCTCTGGCGCTCACCGCCAGGGGCAGGGCTCCCCGGACGCCCCGAAGGGCACCGTCAAGGGCCATTTCTCCGAAAAAGGCCGCGCCGGAAAGGGCCTGGGCGTCCACCTTGCCCCAGGCCGCCAGCAGGCCCACCGCGATGGGCAGGTCGAAGGCGGGGCCCTCCTTGCGCATGTCGGCGGGGGCCAGGTTCACCGTGATGCGGCCCTCGGGAAAGCCGAAGCCGCTGTTTTTCATGGCGGTGCGCACCCGCTCCTTGCTCTCCCTCACCGCCGCGTCGGGCAGACCCACGATCTCAAAGGAAGGAAGCCCCTGGGACAGGTTTACCTCCACCGTCACCTCGAAGCCGTCTATGCCCATCAGGCCGTATGAAACCGCTCGGGCCAGCAAAGCGCATCCCCCTCCCGTCAGGGCCGATAGTTGTACCAATTGAACCAGCGCAGGTATTTGGCGTAGCCCTTGGTCATGGGCAGGCCGGAGATCACCGGGTAGAAGCCGGCAAAGAGGATCACCGCCACACCGGCGTAAATGATCAGCACGGGCTTATACCACTTGTAGCCCATGCGGCGGGCCCAGTCGAACCACAGCACCACCGCCAGTATGATAAAGGGCACGCTGGCGAAGTAGTGATAGATGAAGGTGGACCGGGGCACCAGGATCCAGGGCAGGTATTGGGCCATGAAGCCCACCAGCACGTAGATGTAGCTTCGGTCGCCCTTGCGGATGGCCACCTGGCAGAGGATAAATATCATGGCCGCCAGGCCGCCCCACCACACGGCGGGGTTGCCCATGCAGGATATGGAGGACACCATACCCGGGGCCATGAAGTCGTTGCCGTCGTAGAACCACATGGGCCAGGCGATGAAGGGCCAGGAATACCACTTGGACTTGAAGAAGTGGTTGTCCTGGGTCTGGCTGGCGTGGTAGGAGAGCATGTTGAGCTGCTCCCGCCAGACGGAGGAGACGGAGAAGTTGTGGGTAATGGACAGATAGCGGTAGAAGGAGAAGTAGTAGATCACCAGGGGCACGATGATGAACCATATGACGCACCAGATGAGGGTGATGCCCAGGTTCCGCCAATACTTTTTTACGTATTGGCTGTCCAGGAGGAACTGGCTCTGCCGCGCGCCACGGTACTCCACGTACCGACGGATCATGGTGTAGAAGAACAGGAGGGCAAGGCCCACCGCGGCGTACACGCAGATCCACTTGCTGGCGATGCCAAGGCCCATGGCTACGCCGCACAGGGCCAGGGGCACCAGGGTCTTCCACAGCTTGTCGAAGTGGAAGCTCATCTGGCAGTAGCGGAACATGAACAGGTACATGAGCATGATGAACAGCACCGCGTAGGAGTCGATGGTACAGATGCGGGTCTGGGTGAAGTGCATGCAGTCCACCGCCATGAGCAAAGTGCCCAATGCCGCCATGCCGGTGCGCTTTATCAGCTGCTTGATCAGCAGATACATCACCGGCAGCATCATAACGCCCATCAGCGTGCCCATGAACCGCCAGCCGAAGGGGTTCATGCCGAAGAGCTGTATGCCCCACATGATGAACAGCTTGCCAAGGGGCGGGTGGGTGGTCTCGTATACGTTGAGGCCGTTTAACAGCTCATAGCCCGTGCGGGCGTAGTAGATCTCGTCGAAGTAGGTGCTGTTGAGGTATGTGGGATACTCCGGCACCGTGTCCTGCTCGTCCACCAGGGCATTGGGATCCATGGCCCGTGCCGGGTCGCCGCCGGAGCCGGTGACGGACACCACCGGTATGGGCATGCCCGCGCCGTCCAGGAAGGCCACCTCGAAGAGCACCATGCCCACCCGCTCGAAGGTGACGCGGATGTACTTGGCCTTCTGCACCGGATAGCCCGCCTCCAGCGGCGCAAACTCGCCGCTCTCGTAGCTGCCGGGGGTGTACCACAGCCAGCGGAACACCTCGCTCTGGGCGTAGAGGGCCTCGTGGGGCTCTGTCCATATGATGCCGTTGTCTGAAAACTCCACGGTGAAGGTAGAATTGCATATGCCGCCGTAATAGGCCATGTAGAACTCGGAGGATTCCTCCAGCTCGAACACCACGCTCTCCCCCTCCGCGGAGGATCGCACGTAGGTCTCGGGGGCCCTGGTGACGCCCAGGTTCACGTAGGCCAATACGCTGTAGGCCAGGGTGATGCCGGCCATCAGCAGGTAGTCCACACGGCTCATGTGCAGCCAGGAATCCTCCCGGATGGG
>CADAGW010000189.1 GCA_902787475.1 uncultured Eubacteriales bacterium | reverse complement strand
TGCGGATCAGCAGGTACTCCCGTACCTCTCCCGCGATGATCCCGTTTTCCGCTTCCGCCGGCCCGTCCGCAAACACGCAGGATCGGACGGCACATCCCAGCGCCCCGTCCACCTGGTCATTGCGAATATACCACCCGCCGTTTTCCCGTCCTGTCTCGTTCCCCTCCGTCCACCCGGGGTCAAAGGCGGTGGTGAGCAGGGACCCGTCCGCCGCCACCGGGCTCAGATTCCACTGCTCATTCACCTCAAACCCCTCGTCGGGCCCCTTGTGGTGCACCCCGCCGAACCGGAAGGTGAGCCTCTCTTCCGCTTCGGCCTTCAGCGCCAGCCCCAGCCCGTCTCCGGGGGTGGTCACGGTGATACGCGCTTTTCCCTTGAGCCTTTCATCCTCCACCGTCCACTCCGCCCGCCCCGGCGCGTACAGGAAGGTCACATGCTCCATCTCATCCAGCGCCGTATCCCCCGCGTATAAGCGGAGCGTGCCCATCAGGCACCTCTGCCTCCCCAGCCGTATCAGCGGCCTGTCCCCCGCCATGATATACGCGCTGGTGTTCCCCTCATATATGGGCCGGTTGGAGTAATGCCCCTGGTCCACTCCCATCGCCGCCCCGCCCACGGGCACGTATCGCTTCATCCTCTTCCCCTTCCCGTCCAAAACAAAACAGCCCATCCGAAACAGACAGGCTGTAAAAGGTACGATATTACCGGGCTTTGCGGCCCAGGTTCTGCCGGGACTTGTGCACGGCGTCCACGTTGTCCTGAAGCGTCAGCTCCAGCTCGTGGAGGATCTCGTCCGCGTACCGGGCGGCGGCGATCTTCTGCTCATTGGCGTCGGCGCGGGCCTCCTCGCTGATGCGGGCGGCGGCCTCCTGGGCCCGGCGGGTGATCTCATGCTCGTCCACCATGGCGGCGGCCCGGGCTTCGGCGTCGGCCAGTATCTTACGGGCCCGATCCTGGGCGTCGCTGGTCAGCTCCTGGGCCCTGGCGCTGGCGTCCTCAATGGAGCTCTTGGCCCTGGCGTCGGCGGCGGCCACCTTGGAATCGGCCAGCTTCTCCGCCTCGTAGAGGATCTGATCCCGCTTGTCCAGCACCTGCATGCTCTGCTGCACGGCCTCGGGCAGGTTCTTGCGTATGTCGTCGATGGCGTCCAGGCACATGTCCGCGTTCACCAGCTTTTTGCCGCTGAGGGGCACGGCCGGCGCGGTGGTCAGGGCCCGGGTCAGGAAATCCAGCAGCTTGTCCAGATCTCCGCCTTCCTCGTCGTAGCCCTCTTCCTCGTCGGTCTGGGGCTCGTTATCCTCGAACTCGTCGTTGTCGTAGAACCGATCGTCATCCATTTGGAACGCCTCCCTTGTATCATTTCGACCCGTATGCCTGAAGCCGTTCAACGATGGCGTCCGGCACAAATCCCTTGAGTGAACCGCCCCGCTTCATGATCTCCCGGACCATGCTGGAGCTGATAAACGAATATTCCGGCGCGCCCACCAACAGCGCGGTGTCCACGCCCCCATATCGCAGGTTGGCCAGGGCCAGCCGGGCCTCCGGCGAAAAGTCCGCCGCGTCCCTGACCCCCTTGACCACGCAGGTCACGCCCTTCTCCCGGGCCACGTCGGCGGTGAGCCCGGAGCCTACGGCCACTTCGATCCGCTCGTCGCCCGCAAAGACCTCTCTTAGCATCTCTGCCCGCTCCCGCGGATCGAACAGCCCGCCCCGCTTCTCGTCGTTCTCCATCACGCACACGATGACCCGTCCAAACATGTCCGCCGCCCGGCGGGCAATGTCCTCGTGCCCCAGCGTGGGCGGATCGAAGGAGCCCGGATACAAGCACGCCATACCTCACGCCTCCCTCATCCGGCACAAAAGCACCTGGGCCGCGCCATATTCCCGCCGGTCGTAGACCTCAAAGCGGTCGCCCGTCTCGATCTCCGCGTCCCTGGCGCATTCCAGCACCGCCACGGCCCCCGGGGCCCACAGCCCCGCGTCGGCCACGGCTCCCGCCAGCGCCCGTTTCCAGTCGCCCTGGCACACCCTCGCCCTGTCCTCAAACCCGCAGGCGGCGACGTTCCTGCGCATGCAGGCGCAGGCGTCCCTGGACACGTCGCTCATCAGGGCCCGTCTCGCGCCCCGGCTGATCGCCTCCAGCGACATGGCCCCGGACCCGGCAAAGGCGTCGAACACCCTGGCGCCATCCACCCGGGCCGAGAGGATATTGTACAGCGCCTCCCTCGTCCTGTCCGCGGTGGGCCGGGTCTCCATGCCCTTGGGGGCAAACAGGGTCCGTCCCCGGGCCTCTCCCGCGATGATGCGCATGTCCTTCCTCCCGCACGGTGCTTACCCAATGATTATATCATATTCTCTTCGTCTGTACAAGCGGAAAACGGGGATTTTGCCTGGATTTAGCGCCCCGCGCCTCACACCACAGCCTTGGGGGGCTTGGGCTGGTGGGTCACCAGCAGCCTCTTCCTCTTTTTGCGGGAGCCCTTCTTCATGGCCTTGATTTTGTTCTTGTGGAGCCTGGGGCCCATCAGATATCCGCCCAGCCCCGCCCCGGGCAGCAGCACGGAGTAGAAGAAGAACAAAAGCATATTGGCAAAGTCGCTGCACAGCATGTTAAAGGACGAGAAGGGCAGCATCACCACCCAGGCGGCGAGCCTGGCCCAGTGCTGGGGCCGGGGCCGAAGCTGCTCCTCCTGGGCCTCCTCCACCAGGGCCTCTGTCAGATCCGCCTCCGTCACCCCGCCCGCCTCCGCGGCGTCCGCTTCGGCGGCCACAGCCGTTTCCGCGGTCTGTTCCTTTGCCTTGTCCGCCTCCGCCTTTTCGGCCTGCTCCTGGCGGAACTGGGCCATATAGGCGGGGTAGCACACGGCGTTGATCCCCGACACCGCCAAAAACGGCAGCGCGGCGATCAGCATGGCGCACACGGCGAATTTGGGGGAGAATACCTGACTTCTCTGCTCCTCCAGCACCGGCCTGCCCTCTTTTTCCTGCACCCGTATGGTCTCGCCCACGCTCACGGCCCGCTCGCCCCTGTACGCCCCCTCGGCGTAGCTCATATAGGCGAATATGCCGATCAGGGCCGTATCCAGTATGATGCGCACCACCGTGTTGCTGATGCCCAGCGTGAACACCAGCGTCAGGATCAAAATCACGGCGTAATACGCCCAGATCTTTCCCGCGAATGACAGCATTCGTTTCATAGCGTCCTCCCGCAGCGGTAGATTTGTGTCTCCGTGACCACCGCGTCCATGGCCACGTCATATTCCTCCACAGGCGCCCGGTCCATCATCTGGGCCTCAAAGCACAGGCCCGCCTTATACCCCGGAGCGTCCTTGAGATACGCGTCAAAGTATCCCTTCCCGTAGCCTATGCGGCCTCCCATGGGGTCAAACCCCAGCCCGGGCAGAAGGAACAGGTCGATGTCGCCAGGACTGATCTCGTCCTCCCCCTCCGGCTCCGGTATGCCCATGGCCCCGCGCCGAAGAGCCGAAAGATCATGCGCCCTCATCCCCCGTATCCGTCCGTCCTCCACCCTGGGCAGCGCCAGCGTCCGCCCCGTGTCCAGTATATAGCGCAGCAGCGGCCCGGTGATCACCTCGTCCCGTATGCTCACATAGGCCATCACGGTCTTTGCCCTGGCGAACTCCGGCAGGGTTATGGCCTTTTCCGATATCCGGGCGGACAGCTCGGCCCTCTCGATCATGCTGATGAAGGCCCGCCGCTGCCTCAGCAGCTTTCTCGCCGTCGCCTTGTCCGTCATTCCACCACTTCCCTCGTGAGCCTGTCCGTAAAGGACACCATGATCTCATAGGGTATGGTGTCGCACATCTGGGCCAGCTCCTCCGGGGTGATCCTGTCATTTCCCTGGGCGCCCATCAGCACCGCCGGGCTGTCCATGTCCGCCTCGGGCACGTCGGTCACGTCCAGCATCAATTGATCCATGCACACCCGTCCGATCACCGGCGCTCTCTTTCCGCACACCAGCGCGCTGGCCTTTCCCGACAGGGCCCGCTTATATCCGTCCCCGTACCCCACCGGCACGGTCATCACCCGGGTGGGCCTTTGGGCGGTAAAGGTCCTGCCGTAGCCCACCGGCTCGCCCGCCCCGATCCAGGCGATGCGCACCGGCCAGGCGGTCAGCGTCTGGGCCGGCCGGATGTCCGGCAGTATGTGCCGCACCTCACAGCCATACAGCGCGATGCCCGGCCTGCAGGCGTCGTGGAGATATTTCCCCTGGGCGGCGGGGAAGCTGGCGGCGGCGTGGGCCATGGGCCTGAATCCCTCGTGCCTGGCCCGGGCCACGGCGGCCTCGAACCGGAAGTCCTGCAGGCTGGTGAACGCCTCGTCCTCCGAGTCGGAGAAGTGGGTAAATATCCCCTCCATCTTGCAGGCCTTGGCGTCCTTCCAGGCGGATATGATCCCCTCCAGCTCCTCCCCGGGCCTGACCCCCACCCGGCTCATGCCGGTGTCCACCTTCAGGTGGCAGTGGGCCACGGTCTCCCGCTTCGCTGCCTCCGCCTGCAGAGCCTTCAGCATTCCCCTGTCGTACACCGCCAGGGAAATGTGCCTCTCCACCGCCTCCGCGGCGGCGGACTCGGGCGTGCCGCCCAGCACCAGCACGGGAAGGGAAAACCCCGCCTCCCGCAGGCGCACCGCCTCGTCTATCGTCGCCACGGCAAACCCGTAGCAGTACGGCGCGAACACCTTCGCGGCGGTCAAAAGCCCGTGCCCATAGGCGTCGGCCTTGATCACGGCCAACAGCCTTGTGCCCCTGGTGGCCCTTCTCACGGCCTCGATGTTGTCCCGAAGCACGCCTTTGGATATGGTCAGCCTGGCCCGGCGATAGCTGCTCATAGGGCGTCCACCTGTCCTTTCCTGCTCTCCTGTTCCCGGCCCCCATGGGCCTCTTATCATATTTTATAGTATACCATGGTTCCCGCGGAAATGCAAGGGACAACCGCAGGAAACAGCGTCACGCCCGCGCGCGCAAAACCCGCCGCCTCCATCCGAAGCGGCGGGCCGAAAAAGATCAAAGGTTATTGGGCCACGGCTTTGGCGCCGTACTCAAACGCCAGCAGGTTCGCCGCCATGTACTTGGGCGGCACGCACTCGGCGATGGCCTGAAGCCAGGCCTCCCGGTCCTCCCCGCCCTCCAGGGCGTAGAGAGCCCCCAGCAGCACCAGGTTCACCGCCTTGGCCGCTCCGGCCTGGGTGGCCAGCGCCAGGGCGTCCATCTTCACCAGCCGCACGCCGCTTATGTCCGCCAGCGGATCCTCCGGATACTTCATGGCCCCGGTGATCACCGGCATGGGCGCGATCTTCTGGGTATTGACCACCAGCACGCCGTCCTTCTTAAGGTAATTTCTGGCCCTGGCGGCCTCCAGCGCCTCAAAGGACAGCACGTAATCCGCCCCGCAGGCCTCCACCCGGGGAGACTTGATCTCGTTTCCGATCCTCACATACGATACCACGCTGCCGCCCCGCTGGGCCATGCCGTGGACCTCGCTGAGCTTTACGTCCATCCCCAGATTCACCGCCAGCCTGCCCAATACCCGGCTGGCCAAAAGGGTGCCCTGGCCGCCCACGCCCACCAGCACGATATTCATTTCTTTAAGCATCTTCCGTAACCGCCTTTCCAATGGCGCCGAACTTGCACATCTGGGTGCACAGTCCGCAGCCCACGCACAGATCGGGATTGATATACACCCCGCGTTCCCGCATCTCGATGGCCGGACAGCCGATCTTCATGCAGGCGCGGCAGTTGCGGCAGCGGGTGGGGTCGCTCTCCACGCAGGCCTTTTCCCGCTTGTCCAGCAGCGCGCAGGGATGCCGCACCACGATGACGCTGACGCCGGAATTGGCCGTCTCTTCCTTGATGGCCGACTCCAGGTTCGCCAGGTCGAAGGAGTCCACGGTCCGCACGTTCTTAACCCCTACCGCCACGCACAGGGCCTCGAGAGAGAGCCTGGGCGCGGGCCCGCCGTATATATCCCGCCCGTTGGCCGGGTTGTTCTGGTGGCCCGTCATGCCGGTGGTGGTGTTGTCCAGTATCATCACCGTCACGTCGCTCTCGTTGTACACGGCGCTGACCAGGCTGGTGATGCCGGAGTGCACGAAGGTACTGTCGCCGATCACCGCCACCACCCGGCCCTTCATCTCCGGATGGGCCCTGAGGATCCCCTGGGCCATGCCGATGCTGGCGCCCATGCACAGGCTGGTGTCGATGGCGGACAGGGGCTCCAGCGCCCCCAGCGTATAGCACCCGATGTCGCCGCAGGCGATCATGTGGAGCTTATGAAGCACATAATAGGGCCCTCTGTGGGGGCATCCGGGGCACATGACGGGAGGACGGGCAGGCAGCTGACCCGCGCTCACCTCTTCCTCCTGGCTCACGCCGAATATGTCCCGCACCTTTCTCACGGACAATTCGCCCTGTCGGCCGGTCATATCCTTGCCGCCCGCAAGCTGTATGCCCCAGGACGCGATCTGCTCCTCCATGAAGGGCTCCAGCTCCTCCACCACGTAGAGCTTGTCCACCTTCCCGGCGAACTCCTCGATGAGGCCCCTGGGCAGGGGATTGACCAGACCCAGCTTCAATACCGACGCCTCGGGCAGGGCCTCCCGCACATACTGATACGCCGCCCCGGCGCAGATCACGCCGATGGAAGCATCCCGCATCTCCATGCGGTTTATGTCCATACCGCAGCCGTCCGCCGC
>CADAGW010000188.1 GCA_902787475.1 uncultured Eubacteriales bacterium | reverse complement strand
CCCCTCAGGGTCAACGCCCTCTCCGGGGGCAAGAGCATGGCCGAAGGGGCTCTCATCGTGACCAACGCCGACGAGAGCCGGGTGAAGGCCATCAACATGTCGGAGTATTACTACACCCAGACCTCGGTGCTCACCAATACGGACGTGACCGTGTTCTCCGCGGAGAGCAAGATCACCTCCGGCATACGCTACGTGACCCACGACGACGCGGGGCGGGTGTTCTTTTTGCAGGGGCACCGGGAGATCGACCCCAATACCTACTGCCGTCGCCTCACGGACGCCCTGGACAGCAACGGCTATCTGGTGGACACCATCAACCTGGTGACCAGCGAGGAGAAGCTGACCAAGGGCGACGTGCTCATCGTCGTGGATCCCCAGGTGGACATGACCGCCGACGAATACCGGATCCTTCGGGACTGGCTGGAGGACGGCGGGCGCATGTTCATGGGTGTGGCATGGAATATTGATATGAGCAACATGAATCATTTCGTGGAGTTGCTAGAGTATTATCATTTGGGCTTTGAGGATGTCAGCGCCGTCGAAGAATCCAAAAATAGCACTGGAAACTGGATTTGGGGTCAATTAAGTAATCTGGTGCCCAATTTGGATGAGGAGCATCCCATCACCGCCGAGTTGGAACAGCCTGTCGTAATACCGTATTCTAGGCCGCTGAAAACCGTGGACATGAGGGAGTCAGGAACGTATTACACCGACCTGTTGACCACATCATCTGCGGCAACTACCTATTACGCCACTGGCGAAACCGTGGTGGGAAAGCGGGCTGTAGCCATGGCACTGCAGCAGAATGCCGACGTGCCGGAGGACGAGACCCGGATGGTCATTATTGGAAGTGACATCATTTGCACTGATACTCTGGCCAACCAGAGCCGGAACATCGACTTCTGCGTCAGCGCCGTGCGCTGGCTCATCAACGAGGACACCAGCGCGGTGTATGTCCGATCCAACGTGGTGGACACCAGCTATCTGTCCATCGGCACCCAGGATCTGTGGATCGTCACGGCCCTGGTGGTGGTGGTGATCCCCCTGCTGGTGGCGGTCATCGGCCTGGTGGTGTGGATCCGCAGGAGGCGTCTGTGATGGAAAAGAAGGATCAGGAGAACAATGTGGTCAGCGCGGAGCTGCTGGAAGAGGAATATGAGAAAAAGACCGTGCTGTCCAATAGCGACCTGAAAAAGGCCCGGGGCAGGAGCGGGAAGGGCGTAAAGATCGCCCTGTGCGTCCTGGCGGCGGTGCTGGTGGTGGGGGGCTTCTTCGCCTCCCGGCTCCTGAATAAGGACGGGGGAGAGACCACAGTCGCCGGGCCGTCGCCCACGCCGGATCAGCGGGTGGAGCTGTTGGGCCGCAGGATGTCGGATTTTGACTACGTGGTGATACATCTCAAGGGCGGGGAGAACTACACCATCGATTCCCACGCCCTGCTGGACGACAAGAACAACGTGATCGGCAAGGAGGCGGGCAGTGATCTGATCTACGAGATGGTGGGGGAGCCCGCCTTCTCGGTGGATCCCAACCAGGCCTACGACCTGTCCCGGTACTGCTCCTCCATCGTGGCCAACCGGCTGGCGGCGGAGAACGTGACGGATCTGTCGGGCTATGGCCTAAGCGACCCGGCCTGCCGGGCGGAGATCCACTACCGCAACGGGGACACGGAGGCGCTGCTCTTCGGCGACCCGGTGCCCACCATGAACGACGCCTATTACTATCTGGCGGTGGAAGGAAGCACCTCCGTGTATATGGGCTACGCTACCCACTACAAACTGTTCACCGCCACCCGGAACGAGCGCCACGCGGTGCCCGCCAACACGGGCATGACGTCTGCGGACAGCGTGCAGAGTCTGCTGGTGAAGCGGCCCGGGCAGGAGACGCTGGAGATCGCCAGAAAGCCCGAATCGGACACATATCTGAACGTATCCACCATCGAGATGCTGCAGCCCTTCAAAAACGACGCCAATCTTGAGACCGCCGGGGCCCTGTTTGAGGCGGCGGTGGGCATAAAGCTGGAGAAGTACGCGGGGACGCTGGAAGAGGTGGCGGAGGTGTCGGGCCTGGGCGAGGATCAGGCCACGCTGGTGCAGGCCACCGATAAGAGCGGCAACGTGCTAAGGTATCTGGTGGGCAACGTGGCGGAGGACGGGGAACACACCTACGTGTGCATCAACCAGACGGACGCCTATCTGGCCAAGAGCAGTACGGTGGACTTCGTGAAGGACTGCACCCCCCAGAACGTCATCGACCGGTTCAGCGGCATCGTGTACATCGAGCGGGTGAACAAGGTGACTGTGGAGACGGGGAGCGAGAAGTACGAGCTGGGCATCGAGCGGACCCTGGACGGGGAAAACCAGGTGAGCCAGTACACCTTCGACGGCGAGAAGATCGACGACAAGACCTTCAAAAAGCTCTACCAGACGGTGATCGCCTCCATGGTCAGCCGGGTGTCGGACGACTTCCACCTGGAGGGCGACACGGTGCTGAGGATCACCTATGACCTGAACGTGGATCCCGGCGTGTACGTGGTGGAGTTCATTACCTACAATGACGACTACTACGCCGCGCGCCGGGCCGACGGGCTCACCCTGTATCTCATCAAGAAGAACCAGGTGCAGTCCATCGCCGACGCCCTGGCGAGCATGCGGGCGGGAGAGTTCGAGGGATAACGGGGGGAGGGAGGCGTTGAGGGGTTTCCAACCCCTCACACTCCCCGGCTTAAGGGCCCAGGCCCTTAAGAATCCCATCTTCCGCCCTTCGGGCGGGGACACAAGAGAAATAACAAACAGAACCTGGTCTGTATTGCGAGAACAGACCAGGTTCTGTTTGTTGAGTTGGGTTTATTTCATGTTTTCTCCCCACTGGGCGAAGGCGGCGACCCGGTCGGTAAGGCTGGGCCACTTTTCGATGGACTTCCTGGAGAACAGGCCGTCCTCGGGGTCAGTGGTGGAGCGCCATTCGTGGGCGATCAGCGCCCAGGTGGCGGTGTACAGGTTGGCGAAGGCGGGATCCCTCTGGGCCTCGCACACGAAGGACTGGCGGGGGGAGTTGATGTCCTCGCCGCTGATCTGGAAGAAGCCGTACTTGTCGCACAGGGCGCGAACCCGGTCAAGCTGGGCACGGGTGTTTCTGGAGGGCATGTAGGTGATGGCCCGGAAGCCCAGGCCGGAGAGGTAGGGCATCAGCTCGTCCAGGTAGTCATCCTCGAACTTCTGGGCCCGCTTGTCGCCGGTGACGGAGGAGCCCACGTCGCCCAGATACGCATAGGCGGATATGGCGCCCACCTTCTCGGACAGGGCCAGCACGTCTCTCACGTCCGGGCACTCGTCGGTGGCGGGAATGTAGAACCTGCTGATCAGGTCGCTCTTGACCCAGCCCAGCAGGTCGTACATCCTGTGGGGGTTGTCGGGATCGAGCAGATACTTTTCGATCTTGGCGGACAGGGGCAGCTTCATTTCGTCCTTGATGAAGGCCACCAGATCCTTGCCCTCGGGGAACCGCTCGATGAGCTTATAGGACAGGGCGCTGGATATGTGCCGCTCGGTGACGGTGCCGCCGTTTGCGAACTGGGACAGGGGCAGCACGTCCTTGTCGAAGTCCACGGTCACACCGTAGTCCTTCATCATGCCGTTCAGGCTCTCGATCATCTTCCGGTTGCGGACGTTGCGCTTGTCCCGGTAGGGGGCGAAGAAATCGGTGACCTCCTTGGCGTACTGATGGGGCACGCCGTGCAGGGCCATGTAGGCCACCCCGTCCTGGTCGGGGTTGTTGATGCGGCGATCGCCAAAGGGGCTGTTTTTAAAGCTCACCCGGCACTCCTGGCCGATGGTGGCGCCCATGCCGGCGATACGGGCGGCGGACAAAAACTCCTCCGCTCCGGCCAGACAGTCGTGATCCATCAGTCCGCAGGTGCACAGCCCCGCCTGATAGGCGAACCACACCGCGGCGGTGGGGGAATAGGGCGAGAAGGAATAGATGGTGTGGATGTGGTTGTTTACGTCGCGGCCCGTCTTGGGCGCGGCCAGGGCGCCGGCCTTCACCTGATCCATGAGCTTTTGAAGGTTCGTAAGGCGGTCCTTGGCGTTGAGCAGGGTCAGAGCTTCCTCTCGGGACAGTTCCATGGGAATCACTCCTTTATATATACGCTTGGCGTCAGCCGACTTTGAAGGCTTCGGGGTTGACCGTGCGGGCCCATTCCAGCAGGTTGTTTCCGAAGAAATACAGCCCTACGCCCGAGAGCACCAGGCAGATGAGCGTGAGCCACAAACAGGCCGCCGCGAAGGTGCGCCGGGAGGCGCGCTTGGCGGAAAAGGCCCATATGAACCAGAGTACCAGGTTGACCACGGGGATGGCGGACAGGATCAGTGTGCCCATCCAGCCGCCCACGGACACCTTTTTGTAGGAGTCCAGCTCCAGCTCGTCCTCGTAGACCTCCACGTTGTCCTTCTCCATTGGGATGACCTCCTTATGATAGGTTGAGGCCCAGCAGACGCCGGGCGTTGTCGCAAAACACCATTTTTTCCTCTTCGGGGGAAAGGCCCAGACATTGTACCGCCATGGCCTCCCGGGCCGGGTCGCTCCATGGGGCGTCGCTTCCAAACAGCAGATGATCCGTCCCCGCCATTTGCACCAGTTCCCTGGCCAGAGGCATGATCACCCGGCTGTGGGAATAGGATGTATCAAGATAGATCCCCGTGCCCTTGTAGGCGGAGAGGGCCTCCTGCCACAT
>CADAGW010000187.1 GCA_902787475.1 uncultured Eubacteriales bacterium | reverse complement strand
TACTGGGGCGGGGTATGATGTATAATAGGGACGCGGATATGAAAATATCCCGTCGAAGGGAGGCCTATCCTTGAAACATATGAAGCGTGTGATCATATTGGTGATGGACGGCGTGGGCGCGGGCGCCATGCCGGACGCCTATTTGTATGGCGACGGGGGCGCGAATACCCTGCAGCATGTGCTCCAGAGCCAGTGGCCGGAACTGCCCAATTTGAGCGCCATGGGGCTGGGACAGGCCGCCAACGTGCGGGAATACATGGACGAGGAGCCCATTGGCTGCTACGGCCGCATGGCCGAGGCCTCCAAGGGCAAGGATACCACCACGGGGCACTGGGAGATCGCGGGCCTGTCTGTGGCCAAGCCCTTTCCCACCTTTCCCCACGGCTTTCCGCCGGAGCTGCTGGACAAGTTCGAGGAAGTGACCGGGTTTGGCGTCATCGGCAACAAGGCCGCCTCCGGCACGGAGATCATCGAGGAGTTGGGCCAGGAGCATCTGGACACGGGCAAACTGATCGTGTATACCTCCGCGGACAGCGTGTTCCAGATCGCCGCCCACGAGGACATGGTGCCGCCGTATCACCTGTGGAACATCTGCCGGGACGCCCGGGAGATCCTGCGGGGTCAATACGCCGTGGGCCGCGTCATCGCCCGTCCCTTCGCCGGGGAGCCCGGCGCGTTTTACCGCACGGAGAACCGGAAGGATTTCTCTCTGGATCCCATCGGCACCACGATCCTGGACGTCCTCAAGGGCGAGGGCAAGGACGTGCTGGCCGTGGGCAAGATCGAGGATATATTCAATTTCCGGGGCATTACCCGCTCGGAGCACGCCGTGGGCAACGAGGCCTGCATTGACGCCACCATCGAGTTTTTGAAAAAGGACTACTGGACGGGCCTTCTGTTTGTGAATCTGGTGGACACAGACAGCCAGTTCGGCCACCGCAACGACGCGCCGGGCTTCGCCGGGGCGCTGGAGCACATTGACCGGAGACTGCCGGAGATCATCAGGCTCTTAAACGAGGACGATCTTCTGATCATCACCGCCGACCACGGGTGCGACCCCACCTATCCCACCACCGACCATACCAGGGAGTATGTGCCCCTGCTCGTTTGGGGCCTTGGCATCGCCGAGGGCGTCAGCCTGGGCGAGCGCAAGACCTTCGCCGACGTGGGCGCCACCGTGCTGGAGGCCCTGGGCAGCCAGGGCAAGGTAGAGGGCGAGTCCTTCTATAAGAAATTAAAGCCTGAGGAATAGGAGAGAGGCGCTGAGGGGCATTCTGCCCCTCAGACTCCCTGACCAAAGGGACATTGTTCCTCAATTCGGCATAGTCGTTTTTGAAATCCGTATTTTCAAAAACTCCTTACCTCATTGGGCTCTCTTCGCCGCTTTTCGCCCACTGGGCGGCGGCTGCGTTCGCCCCTTTGGAATCCCATTTTCGCCCTTCGGGCGGGACATAATTTAGAATGCTCCAGTCGTCTTTGTCATTGCGAGGAGCGGCAGCGACGAAGCAATCCGTTCCTAAAACCATACATTCAGGGCGAAAGAATGGCAGTCCGCACTGGCGGATGCCGGGAAAAATGGTATAAGAACACCTCCTGGGGGACATGATACCCCGGGAGGTGTTTGTGTGATCAGAAAGATATTTGTGAGCCTTGCGGCGGTGCTGGCGCTGTGGGTGGCCTTTGCCCCGGCAGTCAGCGCCCTGGCCCAGCCGCTGGAGGAGGTGCCGCCGGAGGACTACGCCTGCGCGGCGGCGCTGCTGATGGAGCCGGAGAGCGGGCAGGTGATATTCGAGAAAAACGGGGATCTGAAACGGCCAGTGGCCAGCGTGACCAAGATCATGACCGTTCTGTTGGCCCTGGAGGCCATTGACGGGGGGAGCCTGGAGCTGGAGGAGCGCGTGACGGTGAGCCCCAACGCCGCGTCCATGGGGGGAAGCCAGGCCCTTCTGGACGCCGGGGAAAAGCAGAGCGCGGAGGCGCTTTTGCAGAGCGTCATCGTGGGCAGCGCCAACGACAGCGCCGTGGCCCTGGCGGAGCACATGGCGGGCAGCGTGGAGCTGTTTGTGGAGCGCATGAACCGGCGGGCCCGGGAGCTGGGCATGGAGGACACCCGGTTTATCAACGTCACCGGCCTGCCCGGGGAGGGGCAGTACACCACCGCCCATGACGTGGCGGTGATGGCCAGGGAGCTTTGCCGACACGACCTGTTTTTCCGCTACTCTGGGGTGTGGATGTACGACTTCGTCCACGAGAGCGGGCGTGTGACCCGGCTGAGCAACACCAACAAGCTGATCCGGCTCTACGACGGCTGTGACGGCGTCAAGACCGGCTCCACGGCGGCGGCGGGCTACTGCATGGCGGCCAGCGCCAAGCGGGGCAATATGCGCCTCATCGCCGTGGTGCTGGGGTCAGACAGCGGCAGGGCCCGCTTTGACGCCGCGGCCAGGATGCTGGACTACGGCTTCGCCGCCTACCGGGTGTATCCCGTGGCGGAGATGGGGGCCAGGGTGCGGGGCGAGGCCCGGGTGACCGGGGGCGAAAAGGACAGCGTGCCCCTGCGGCTGGGGGGAGACCTGACCCTGCTTCTGAAAAGAGGCGAGGAGCAGAAGGTGACGCTGGAGCCCGAGGCCCCGCCGATCCTGACCGCGCCGGTCAGGGAGGGCCAGACGGTAGGACACGTGCGTGTGCTCATGGAGGGCCGGGAGGTGGGCCGGGTGCCCATCGTGGCGGCGGAGGACGTGGGCTCATTGGCATTCCCCGGTGCCCTCGGCAGGACGCTTCACAAATGGGCTATGGGAAAGTGAATATCATTCCATGATACAGAACGCCCCCGCCGGGTAAAAAGGCGGGGGCAATTGCTGTGCATGGATACGGTTTTGAAGAATCTGGGGGTGGGAGACGGATTGCTTCGTCGGTCTATAGACCTCTTCGCAATGACACAGAAGAGCCGTCATTGCGAGGAACGGAGTGACGAAGCAATCCGTTTCCCTGCATTTTAGATACACCAGAAAGTCAGAGTGCCTTTATGCCGGTCACGTCGTACATCTGGGCCTCCACGGCCTGCCTGAGGTCGTCGGGGGACAGGGGAGAGGAGGCCTCCACCACGGCCGTGCCCTTCTCGTGGCTGGCGGCGGCGGACACCACCCCAGGCAGGGCCTCTATGGCCTTTTTCACCGTGGCCTCGCAGTGTTCGCACATCATGCCCTCGATGCTCACTTCGTAGCGGTACTGGGGCGGGCGGGGCACGTCGATATCCATGGGGCCGGCGAGGGCGGTCTTTTTCTTTTTGTCCCGGGACGCGTCGTGGACCCGGAACAGGTTGAGCCTGAGGGCGTTGCTCACCACGCAGAAGCTGGACAGGCTCATGGCCGCCGCGCCGAACATGGGATTCAGCTCCCACCCGAACAGGGGGATAAACAGCCCCGCCGCCAGGGGGATGCCGATGACGTTGTATATAAACGCCCAGAACAGGTTTTCGTGTATGTTTCTGAGGGTGGCCCGGCTCAGGCGGATGGCGGCGGGCACGTCCATCAGGCTGTTCTTCATCAGCACCACGTCGGCGGCGTCTATGGCCACGTCGGCCCCCGCGCCGATGGCGATGCCCATGTCGGCCCGGGTCAGGGCCGGCGCGTCGTTGATGCCGTCGCCCACCATGGCCACCCTGCCGTATTTCCGCAGCTGGCGGATCACGGACTCCTTGCCGTCGGGCAGCACCCCGGCCACCACCTGATCCACCCCGGCCTGGCGGCCTATGGCGTCGGCGGTGCGCTGGTTGTCGCCGGTGAGCATGACCACTCTCACGCCCATGTTCTTAAGCTCCCGAATGGCCTCGGGGCTGTCGCTCTTGATCACGTCGGCCACGGCGATGACGCCCAGAAGACGATCTCCCGCCATAAACAGAAGGGGCGTTTTGCCCTCATCGGACAGGGCCTGTATGCGGGCCTGGGTATCGCCATCCAACCGCGCCCTGCCGCCGATGAACCGGAGGCTTCCGCCGGTGAGGGAGGCGCCGTCGAGGCTGGCGGACACGCCGCTTCCGGGCAGGGCCCGGAAATCGGAGGCCTCGGGCACGGTCAGGCCCCGATCCTCGGCCATGCGCACCACGGCCCGGGCCAGGGGATGCTCGCTCCTTTTTTCCAGCGCCGCCGCCAGAGTGAGGAGCTTTTCCTCCGATATGCCCTGTGCGGGCAGAAGGTCGGTCACCTTGGGCTCCCCCTGGGTGATGGTGCCGGTCTTGTCCAGAGCCACCACGTCCACCTTGCCGGTCTCCTCCAGTGACACGGCGGTCTTGAAGAGGATACCCTGCTTGGCCCCCACGCCGTTGCCCACCATGATGGCCACGGGGGTGGCCAGGCCCAGCGCGCAGGGACAGCTGATGACCAATACGGATATGCCCCTCTCCAGGGCGTAGCCCAGAGGATGGCCGGTGACGAGCCAGATCAGGGTGGTGACGGCGGCGATGGAGATCACCACCGGCACAAACACGCCGCTGACCCTGTCCGCGATCTTGGCGATGGGGGCCTTGGTGGCCGCCGCGTCGGACACCATGCGGATGATCTGGGACAGGGTGGTGTCCTGCCCCACCCGGGTGGCCCGGCAGCGAAGGTAGCCGGACTGGTTGATGGTGGCGGCGGACTCGAAGTAGAAGCCCATCATGAGCCTGTGCACCTCGTCCCCGTTCCCGGAGACCACGGCCCCGGTCATGGCGAAGAGCTCGTACACGCTCCAGGCAAAGGACACGCCG